>CACZSY010000169.1 GCA_902783965.1 uncultured Lachnospiraceae bacterium | reverse complement strand
GTGCTGGGTTCAAGCCCAGTACCTGTCAGGATTGCGAAGCAATCCGTTTTATATGAGCAAGCAGCGAAGCGGATTGCGAATTGACTCTATGAAAGGAATACAGACATGAAATCTCCGGATAACAATCTTAACGATGAATCGCCGTCCAAAGCGGCCGGCATTTTAAAAAAATCCGTAAAGATAACACATAAAAAGAAGCTTCTGGTAGTATATGCTCCTCTTGTGATCTACATTCTGGCTCTTATGCTGTTTGTCAAAATAATGTATGATAGAGGGGCCTTTGAATCTGTTGATAATGATAACGAGAAGCCGGTCGTCCATAAGATCAAGACTTATGAATATGTCAAAGCCGAGAAAGAGAATTATGAAGAGATTTACAGAAGCAGCGGCGCAATGACCTACAGGATACCTTCGGGAAGGATAATGACGACTGCGCTTTCAGCGTATTTTAAAAAAGACATTTCAGAGATAACCTACGATGATCTTTGTACTATAAAGTTCTTGTACTTTGATGCTCCGGAGGGTGACAGCAATGTCATCACGGCTTATATAAGCACCGATGAATACTTGAATTATTTAAGCGTTTATGATCCTTTCGGTATGGATTTTATAGACAACATGGAGAATAAATCCATTTTAAGGATACGACCGGAGGAAATCTATTCCGATTCATATTCGGTAATATGCAGGGATCTGGATACACTCCCGAACTTGAGCTTTTTCGGCTGCGATATGGCGGAACTTGACGATACGGTACCGATGCCTCTCAAGATCACGGGACTTTATGTAAAGAAAGCTTCTTTGAACAGTGTTGACAAGAATCTTTCATGGATGAAGAACCTTCTGTATTTCCGGGCGTGTGACAGTTTTGATTTCAATAATAACGAATGGCTCGGAAAGCGCATGCCTTCGTTAAGATATCTTTATCTTAACGGGCTTAAGTCCGCCGATGTAAAATATATAAGTAAATGTTTTGATAATGTCACAGCTCTTAATGTGAGATTTACCGGGAAGCCGGAAGCTGCTTCATTCTTCAAGAACATGAAAAAACTTGAATATCTTGACATCGGAAGCGACAGCGGGCTTGAATTTCCTGAGTTTTTCAGCCTGATACCGCAGATAAAATGTCTGTATTTAAGAAATATCGGATTTGAAAGTCTGAAGGGAGTTGAGAGCCTGGGCTCACTTAAGCTCTTAGGAATAGAATTTCCGAAAGACCTTCCTGATGGAAAAGATGCACAGCTTTTAGACGTACAGCTGCCGGAGAACGTAAAGCGTCTTTATCTTCACAATGTCAAAGACCTTACGATATTAGGCAGGATAAAGACCCTTAATGAGATCAAGCTGTATAACTGCACGACCGAAGGACTTGACGGACAGATCCGCAACGAGAGATGGCTTAAGATCCTGTCGCTTAATGATATGAAGATAGATTCGCAAAGCCTGCTTGAAGCTGTTGCTTTAAGTGAAAATCTATATAATGTTACTTTTAAAAACTGTAAGATAGTAAAAGATATGACCGCTTTCATGAATAAAAGCAACGCGAGCACGCTGTCATTTATAAATACTTCTTTATATGTGACCAAGGCGCAGATGAAGGAAAATGCGGGAATACAGAATATCAATGCGATCAACTGTGATTTCAGGTTAAGGACTGTGAATTCCGACGGTTCTGAGGTCATACTGCCTTCCAATATCAGAGCGATATATGACTATTTCCCTGATATCAAGGTGTTTAATGTGATCACGGACTGATCCGGATATGTGTTATAAGAATTAGGTTAAAAAGGCTGATTTAATATATTAATAATTATGCAATAAGACGGTAAGAAAAATGACTTCAACCTTATAGTCTTTCACAGAAATGACGCTTCGAAGAAGAGATATCGTACCATTGCATTTTTCGGAACTATAATGGCGGTATTCCTGATCGTTCAGCTGTATTATCCGTATCTTCCGCTGTATTCCATAGCATATATGCTCGGAACCAGCCTTCTGCATACTTTCGTGGTGAATGATGAAAGAGAAGAAATTTGTAAACAGTTTAAAAACAGTCCCGTATTCCGTATAGGCGGAGATGAGTTCGTTGCTCTGCTTGAGAGAACGGATTTTGATAACAGACATGAATTAATGACCGGTTTTGAAGAAATCATGGATCACCCTGACGATCCGGATTGTGCTTTGGTCGCCATGGGATTATCCGATTATATCGCCGGAAAGGATAAATCTTTTAATGACGTATTTGTACGCGCGGATAAGCAGATGTACATGAGAAAAAAAGAGATGAAAGCAAAATTATAAGTTCAGATAGTATAAGACAGAAAACGAAAGGAGATTTATAAATGGAATACTCAACACAGATGGAAGCTGCAAGAAAGGGGATCGTAACACCTCAGATGGAAGCGGTTGCAGCTTACGAAAATATCGATAAAGAGGAATTAAGACAGCTTGTTGCCAAGGGACAGGTTGCTATTCCTGCCAACAAAAACCACACAAGCCTTAAGCCTTACGGCATCGGTTCGATGCTTAAGACAAAGATCAATGTCAATCTGGGAACTTCAAGAGACTGTATGGATATGGACGTTGAAATGGCGAAGGTGCAGGAAGCCGTTAAGATGGGGGCTGAATCCATCATGGATCTGAGTTCTTTCGGAGATACCAAGGTGTTCAGAAGAAAGCTTGTGAAGGAGTGCAGCGCGATCATCGGAACCGTGCCGATTTATGATGCGGTTGTTTATTATCACAAGGCATTGAAAGCCATCAAGCCTCATGAGTGGATCGATGTTGTCAGGATGCACGCCGAGGACGGAGTGGATTTCATGACCATCCACTGCGGCATCAACAGGGCGACTGCGGAAAAATTCAAGAAGACCAAGAGGCATACCAATATAGTTTCAAGAGGCGGTTCTATAATATTTGCGTGGATGGAGCTTACCGGTAATGAAAATCCTTTCTACGAATTCTATGATGAAGTGCTCGACATATGCAGGGAATATGACGTTACAATGAGCCTCGGAGACGCCTGCAGACCGGGAAGCATTGCCGACGCTTCAGATATCTCTCAGATAAGCGAGCTTGTGACGCTCGGAGAGCTTACTCAGCGGGCGTGGGAGAAAGACGTTCAGGTAATTATCGAAGGACCGGGACATATGCCTCTCGATCAGATAAGAGCCAATATGGAGATCCAGAAGCATATCTGCAAAGGCGCTCCTTTCTACGTACTCGGACCTCTGGTTACGGACGTTGCACCGGGTTATGACCATATCACGTCAGCTATCGGCGGAGCTATTGCCGCAACCTACGGAGCCGCGTTCCTGTGCTATGTAACACCGGCGGAGCATCTGAGGCTTCCTTCGGTGGAAGATGTTAAAGAGGGCATAATCGCTTCAAGGATAGCTGCCCACGCGGCCGATATCGCTAAGGGCATCAAGGGCGCATCGGACTGGGATTATGAGATGAGCGAGGCGAGAAGAAAGCTTGACTGGGAAAAGCAGTTCGAACTTGCCATCGATCCTGAGAAAGCGAGAAGCTACAGGGCTTCTTCAAAGCCTGAAAATGAAGATACCTGCACGATGTGCGGAAAGATGTGCGCCGTAAGGAACATCAATAAGATACTTAACGGCGAAGATGTAGATATAATGGATTGATAACGGGAGCACAAAGCGCGGAAAGATCTGTTATCAGGATTATAAAAAACAGTTCTTTTGGGCTGTGAATAGAGATTTAAAAAATAAAAAAGGAAGATCGGGAACATGAAAAAAGTGCTTACGATCGCGGGAAGCGATTCTTCGGGCGGTGCAGGGATACAGGCGGACATCAAGACCATAACCGCCTTCGGCTGTTTCGCCGAAAGCGCCATAACCGCGCTGACCGCCCAGAATACAATGGGAGTAAGGTCGATAATGGAAGCCACCCCGCAGTTTTTAAAAGAAGAGATCGAATGTGTATTTGACGATATTTATCCTGACGCGGTCAAGATAGGAATGGTATCCAATCCTGAGATCATCAGGGCGATAGCCGAAGAATTAAAAAAATACAAAGCTAAGAATGTTGTCGTGGATCCAGTAATGGTAGCGACCAGCGGAAGCAGGCTGATGGATACCGATGCGGTAAGTGTACTTAAGGAAGAATTGTTTGGACTTGCCGATATCATTACCCCGAACATTCCGGAAGCGCAGATACTTTCCGGAGTCTATATCCTTAATGATTCGCAGATGGAGCAGGTAGGGGAGAAGATCGCCGATGAATACGATACGGCGGTTCTCATCAAAGGCGGACATGAGGTAATGACGGCCAATGACCTGCTGGTGCTTCCTAAGAAAGATGATTTCAGGAAGATATGGCTGCGCGGGGAAAAGATCGATAACGACAATACCCACGGAACGGGCTGCACCCTTTCTTCCGCCATCGCCTCCTGCCTTGCTCTGGGAATGGACATCGAGGAAAGCGTTGCGAAAGCCAAGGAATACGTGACGGGGGCTATCGCTTACGGGCTTAACCTCGGCAGGGGCAGCGGACCTCTTAATCATATGTTTGCGATGAAGGGATTCATACAGGACTAAAGAAATTTCCTGACGCGGGCGCATGACCGGGGGATAAAATCTGATTACAAAGTTTTTGAAAGAAGGAATTTGACTGATGAACGGTTTATATACTGAGACAACAGTGAAAAAGTATACGAGTTTTAAGACAAAGCTTGCGATAACGATGTGGATAATAGCTACTCTTTATATGTTTGTCTTCACTCTGTTTACCACAGGCATATCATTAAAGCTTCTGGTGCTTATTGACATAATACTTATGATAGTCTTCATTCCGAATATGGTTTCTAAGGATTATGAGTATATTTTCTGTGACGGACAGATAGACATAGATGTTATAAAGCGAGGGAGAAAGAGAAAACATCTTAAAAGATATGATCTTGTCAACGCGGATCTTTTTGCTCCGATCCATGATCCAAAGATAAAGGAATATGTTATCGACTGGAAAAAGGATTTCACATCGGGAAGAGGCGGTGATAGAGTATACGGCATTATTTTCAGATTTAATGACAGGTACGCGCTGCTTAAGATCGAGCCGTCCTTGAAGATGATATGGATGGCAAAACAGAAGATGCCCAGAAAGACGATAATCCTTCCTGAGCATGAAGAACAGATAAAACAGGAAAATTTTATGCTGAGCTAAACCCTGTTGTCATAACAATTAAACAGGAGGAAAACGGATGTTCAGAATTAACAGATCTTCTATAAGAACAATAGGTATTGCGGCTGTTATCGGGGTACTGCCGGTTTTATCAGGCGTACTCCGGGTCGGATACGGCTGTTCTGTCACTGCTTTCGCGCAGGAAAACCCGGTGATATCCTCCGGAGAAAACACTGCCGCAGCTTCACAAGATAATATAGTTAAAGTCAGCGTCGATCCGATCAACCGGAGCGAAGAGTGCTGCGCGGTTGTTTATAATAATACCAACGGACTTCCTACCTCGGAAGCGAATGCGATCGCCGAGACTAAGGAGGGTTTTATATGGATAGGAAGCTACAGCGGTCTTATCAGATATGACGGAAACAGCTTTGAAAGGCTTTCCGTTACTTCGGGACTTGGCAGCATAACCGCTTTGTTCGTGGATAAAGACGACAGGCTTTGGATCGGCACTAATGACAGCGGACTTGCCGTG
This sequence comes from uncultured Lachnospiraceae bacterium, assembly GCA_902783965.1. Taxonomy (GTDB): domain Bacteria; phylum Bacillota; class Clostridia; order Lachnospirales; family Lachnospiraceae; genus RUG11200. The sequence continues at coordinate 14,245 of CACZSY010000169.1, read as the reverse complement.
TTTGACAAGGGAGAACTTACAAGGTGGACCAAGAAAGAAGGCATGATGTCTTCTTCCGTAAGAAATATCGTTCAGGATGAAAAAGGCGTGATATACGCGTCCACGACCACCGGAATCGCTATCGTGGACAATGATATGAAATTGAGTTTTGTTCAGGATAAGAGGATTTTTTCCAAATACATTGATGAATTGATGTATGAAAAAGATGGACTTATTTACGGACTGACCAATGAGAGCGATATTTTTACCTTAAAAGACGGTGAGATAGTTGACTATATCGACAACAAAGATATTGACGCAGATTCGGTGGGCTGTATAATCGCCGATCCGGTGAATCCGGGATATGCCTACATAGAGACGGGCAATTCCGAAATGAGGTATGGAAGTGTAAAAGATGCATTTAAAGATCATAAAAAGATTGACATATCTCCGCTGACATATGTCTCGAGATTTGAGTATATAGACGGGAAACTCTGGATCTGCGCGAGAAACGGCGTAGGAGTGTATGACGGAAAGAATTTCGCTCTTCTTGAAAATGTGCCTATGAACAATTCCATCGGAAATGTCATGGTGGATTATGAAGGAAATCTATGGTTTACTTCGACAAGACAGGGCGTTATGAAGATAGTTCCGAATAAGTTCCTGGATATCTATGAAAGATATGGTCTGGATGATGATGTTGTCAATGCGACACTTTATACCGATGACAAGCTCTATGTTGTATCGGATTCGGGACTTAAGGTAATAGGAAATGAGGGACCGTTAAGCGAGCTTGCCATAAAAAGTGCCCACACAGCTTCAGGGGTTGATCTTGGCTTTACAGACCTGCTTCAAATGCTTGACGGCTGCAGGATAAGAGCCATTATGAAGGATTCGCAGGACAGGATTTGGATCTCTACATGGAGAAAATTCGGTCTTTTATGTTACTGCAACGATGAGATAACCGCATATACGACCGCCGACGGAATGATATCTGACAGCATAAGGAATGTATGGGAATGTATGGACGGTTCACTGCTTGTAGCGGTTACCGGCGGAGCTAATGTCATAAAAGACGGTAAGGTAACCGGTTATGGAGAAAAGGACGGCATTGTCAATACCGACACTTTAAATGTTGCGCAGGCTTTTAACGGCGATCTGCTGATAGGCTCAAACGGCGACGGTCTCTACGTTATTTCAGGCGACGGCGCGAAGACGGGCACGAAGACGGTTGGAATAGAAGACGGACTTACGTCCGAGATAATAATGAGGATAATTCCCGATGAAAAGAGAAAGATATATTGGCTTGTCACGGGAAATTCCCTTGCATATATGGACGAAGATTATAAGGTAACGACACTTACGGATTTTCCTTATTCCAATAATTTTGATCTGTATATCAACAGCAGGGACGAGATATGGGTATTTTCGGGAAACGGTATCTATGTGGCTCCGGCTCAGAGAATGGTAGCCAATAAGAATATTTCCCCTGTTCATTACGGCCTTTCAAACGGCATGCCGTGTATAGCGACTGCCAATTCCTACAGCAGCTTAGCCGAAAACGGAGATCTGTACATAGCCGGTTCAACGGGAGTCGGAAGAGTAAATATCGAAAACAGCATGGAAAATGTCAGTGATCTTAAGGCGGCCGTGCCGTTCATAGACGCTGACGGAAAAAGAATCTATCCTGATGAAGACGGCAATTTTACGGTCGGTAAAAATGTTAAGAAGATAACCGTTTACAGTTATGTTTTCAACTATTCGCTGACAGACCCGATGATATCATATAAACTGGAAGGCTTTGAAGACGAGGCTGTGGAAATGAACCGCAGCTCTCTGGTTCCGATAGACTATACCAATCTTTCCGGCGGAACATATAATTTTGTCCTGGAGATAAAGGATTCAATGGGGATCGAAAGCAAGACTGTCTCAGTAAAGATAATCAAGGTCAAAGCTTTCTATGAGGAGTTCTGGTTCTATGCTGTGGCGGTGATCGGATTTTTAGCTGTAGTGATCATTACTGTAAAGCTTTATATCGGAAGAAGAATAAAGAAGCTTGAGAAGAAGCATAAGGAAGAGACCGAAAAAGAGAGAATTTCCAATGAACTTGACATGGCCAATAAGATCCAGAAAAGCATGCTTCCTAATGAATTTCCTCCTTATCCTGATAGAAAGGAATTCGATATCTACGCTTCCATGGATCCGGCAAAAGAGGTCGGCGGTGATTTTTATGATTTCTATATGATAGATGACGACCACCTTTGTCTGGTAATAGCCGACGTAAGCGGCAAGGGAATACCGGCGGCGCTGTTCATGATGATGTCCAAGATAATACTTCAAAGCTGCGCGATACTCGGCAAATCCGCCGGTGAGATACTCGCGCTTACGAACGAAGCAATATGTTCCAATAACCAGATGGATATGTTCGTAACCGTGTGGCTCGGCATTCTTGAGATAAGCACCGGAAAGATAACGGCGGCCAATGCGGGACATGAGTATCCGGCCATAATGAGAGACGGGATATTTACTCTGCTTAAGGATAAACATGGTCTGGCAGTAGGCGGAATGGAAGGAATGGAATACAGGGAGTACGAGATACAGCTTAAGCCGGGGGATAAGATATTTGTCTATACCGACGGAGTTCCTGAGGCTACTGATGCCGCCAATGAACTGTTTAAAACAGACAGGATGCTTGCCGCGCTTAATATCGATCCGAAAGCTGAGCCTAAGCGGATCCTTAGGACCGTAAGGCAGGAAGTAAATAAATTTGTCAAAGACGCAGAACAGTTTGACGACCTTACGATGCTTTGTATGGAGTATAAAGGCTGAGGCCGGATCCGTTGTAAGAATAGGCAATAAACTGGCAGGTTTAAGGTGTATTTTGTTAATTTTTCTGTATTGACTTTGTGAGATATTTTTTATATAATACCAAAAATAATCAGATAATTTATAAAAATACGAGAAAGTGAGGAAATGAAAATGGGAACTATCATTGGTGAAGGCATTACTTTTGACGATGTATTGTTAGTACCGGCTTATTCGGAGATAATCCCGAATCAGGTTGATCTTTCGACCAGCCTGACAAAAAAGATCAAACTTAATATTCCTCTTATGAGCGCCGGGATGGATACCGTTACCGAGCACAGGATGGCTATTGCGATGGCTAGACAGGGCGGCATCGGTGTTATCCACAAAAATATGAGCATTGCTGCTCAGGCTGAAGAGGTGGACAAGGTTAAAAGGTCTGAGAACGGAGTAATAACGGACCCATTTTATTTATCACCTGATAATACACTGGCAGACGCCAACAATCTTATGGCTAAATTCCGTATTTCCGGCGTTCCTATAACAGAGGGAAGAAAGCTTGTCGGAATTATCACCAACAGGGATCTTAAATTCGAAAAAGATTTCACCAAGAAGATCAAAGACTGTATGACTTCCGAAGGTCTTGTGACTGCGAAAGAGGGGATCACCCTTGAAGAGGCAAAGCAGATACTCGGTAAGGCAAGAAAAGAAAAACTTCCTATCGTAGATGATGAGGGAAATCTCAAAGGACTCATCACGATCAAAGATGTTGAAAAGCAGATCAAGTATCCTATGTCGGCAAAGGACAGCCAGGGAAGGCTTCTGTGCGCGGCAGCGGTAGGCGTGACTCCGGACGTGCTCGACAGGGTAGGACCGCTGGTTGATGCGAAAGTCGATGTTATCGTTGTGGATTCGGCTCACGGACATTCGATGAATGTTATAAAGACAGTTAAGATAATCAAGGGAGAATTCCCTGACCTTCAGGTCATCGCCGGTAATGTGGCAACCGCGGAGGGCACGAGAGCCCTTATCGAAGCGGGCGCGGACGCGGTGAAGATCGGTATCGGACCGGGTTCTATCTGTACAACAAGAGTTGTAGCCGGAATCGGCGTTCCTCAGATAACGGCTATCATGAATGCGTATTCGGCAGCGAAGGAATACGGAGTGCCGGTAATAGCGGACGGCGGTATCAAATATTCAGGAGATATGACCAAAGCTATCGCGGCAGGAGCGAATGTCTGCATGATGGGAAGCATATTTGCAGGCTGCGACGAGAGCCCGGGAGAGTTCGAACTTTTCCAGGGAAGAAAATATAAGGTTTACCGTGGAATGGGCTCGATCTCGGCAATGGAGAACGGAAGCAAGGACAGATATTTCCAGGCAGACGCGAAGAAGCTTGTGCCTGAAGGCGTCGAGGGACGTGTGGCATATAAGGGAACAGTGGAAGATACCGTATTCCAGCTTGTTGGCGGAATAAGGGCAGGTCTCGGATACTGCGGAGCAAAGGATATAGAGACTCTTAAGGAAACGGGAAAATTTGTTAAGATATCAGCCGCATCTCTTAAGGAAAGCCATCCTCATGATATCCATATCACGAAGGAAGCCCCTAATTACAGTATAGATGTATAAAATGGCTGCAGCCGCGCACGCTTGAATGGAATTTTTTGTTTACGACCGATATGCCGCCGAAGTTTGAAAAACTGAGGCGGCAATAGATATTGAACGGCAGGAATGTGTTACACGGCAGGAATGTATTACATGGCAGGAACGTATTGAACGGCAGGAATGTATTACACGGCAGGAATGTATTACACGGCAGGAACGTATTACACGGCAGGAACGTATTACACGGCAGGAACGTTACGGCATTTGTATAATAAGCGGAGAAATCTCTTGATATCACAGTTGGCTGATAGTATTGGAGGCAGTTTTGAAAAATAAAAAAATAAAAATAATTCTTCTGGCAGTCTTCGCAATACTGACAGCCGCGGGAATAGGGTGCATCATTTACGGGTTCGACTGTATTGATTACATGAGACGGGAAGAAAAGAGCGTTGAAGACGTTATTTTCGGAAGTGAAGATGATTTTAAGAATGTAAGGGCAAAGGGAGAACTCAATATGCCTATTGAAAAGATAGAAGACGGATATTATGTTTTCTGTCTTGTCAATAATGCTGCGGATCCGGCCAATACAGCCGTTTATACAGTATTCGGAGTAAAAGCCGGACCGTTTGACAGCCGGAGAATAGACGCGATAATCGAATACGTTGATGAAGAATCAAAGGAGGATGCGGACTATGACGGCGCGAGCAATGATATGATGTTTGAAGCCGCCGGCGAAGTAAGGAAGATGAGGGTTTCGGAAAAAGAAAAATTTGATGAAACCATCAAAGACTATAATCTGGTATCCGAAAATATATCAATCTATATACTTGACTGCCGTTATGACAGCGATCTTGCGATATTCTGCATAGGCGTGATCGCAGTGATCGCGGGTATATGTGGAATAGTGCTTTCGGCACCGGAGTCGGAAAAAGATAAAAAGGATAAGAGCGATCCGGAGAAGAAACAGGAAGTATCCGCATCATAAGAAAAATATATAAGATAAGAATAAGATAAAATATAGAAAATAACCTGCGTACTCCCGGTAAAAGAGCACGCAGGTTATTTTTATCATTATGCACATTGGGGAGTAAAGAAGGTTCCCGGCCGGATCCTAAAGTGTGAGTTCGATCTTATAGTCCATGTTTTCGTACTTTCGGGTGCTGATCCCGGCGCTTTTGAGCATTCTTCGCGCAGCCATCACGCCGGGGGTGTCCGAGTATTTATCCGACAGATAGATGATCTCTCTGATGCCTTTCTGGATTATGGCCTTGGTACATTCATTGCATGGGAAAAGGGTGACATAGAGCCTTGAACCCTTAAGTCCGGTGCCATTGTAATTAAGTATGGCATTCATCTCGGCGTGGCAGACATAAGCGTATTTGGTATTATACATATCCCCATCGCGTTCCCATGGGAATTCGTCGTCGGAACAGCCGGACGGCATGCCATTGTATCCGACGGTGAGTATCCTGTTGTCCTCGCTGACTATGCAGGCACCGACACAGGTATTGGGATCCTTGCTCCTTTTGGCGGAGAGAAGGGCAATGCCCATAAAGTACTGGTCCCAGCTGATATAATCCGTATTTTTCATAGAAAAGTTTTCACCTCCGTTTATTGACAGAACAGATTTGTTAAATAGAACAGTTTTGTTCTGCGGAACATTTATGTTTTGAGGAACAGTTATGTTCTGCGGAACAGTTATGTTTTGAGGAACAGTTATGTTATAAAGAAAAGCTTTGTTATGCATACCTTGTGTATGAGAATGTAATTTTTCATGATTAATACAATGCTGACCGTAACTCAGTCGTGGAGTTCTTAAACTTTATGCGAAAAGAACTCTCATCAGCCTGTACATGCAGTATGTCAGCACTGACAGGACGCATATTATGATTATTATACTAATAAGACAGTGCATGAAGAAATCTTCAGGCAGTATCATTATAACCGGATCTCTTGAAGGATAGAAGATCCAGTCGTCGTTATTAAAGACCGATTCATGGAATTTAATAAAAAGCCTGTTAAAATTGATGGCTGTAAACGCCGCGAATACCGCCGGCACCGCAATTCCGGTTATGGCGCTGACTTTCATGAAACGCCATTGCCTCCTTTTCGCTTTATAGGAGCCGATGGAAGTAAATACCAGCAGTCCCGCGAATCCCATACCGAAGATGGTATTGAATATGTATTTTACTTCCAGAAAATGATGCTGACCTTCATTGCTCTGTTTTAATGTCGGAAATACAAGTGGCTCAGTATTCAATACAGAATAATAATCTATCAGCGCATTATAGTTGGCGATTATGGTATCCCTATCCATTCCGCTTCTTTCGGGAATGTTCAGATAATCTATATCGTAATAATACAGCGGTCTTAGATTAAGCGTAATGAAAAGCGCCAAAGCTATGGCAATCAGCAAAAACGCTAATCCACAGCAAAGATCGGATATGATCCCGCTTTTTTTCATGATAAAGTCCTCCATATATTATATTTAATTCAATTATCGATTTCACACGCAAGCAATTCCCGAAATATTGCGTGTGAATTGAGGAAAACTTGATTTCACACGCAATCATTTCCCAATTCGTTGCGTGTCAATTGGGGAAAACTTGATTTCACACGCAAGCAATTCCCAGTTCGTTGCGTGTCATTTTGGGAAAACTTGATTTCACACGCAATCATTTCCCAGTTCGTTGCGTGTCATTTTGGGAAAACTCGAAATCACACGTACAGATCAGAGCTTTTAATACGTGTGAAACAGCATATTTTCGATTTCACACGTATAGATCAGAGCTTTTAATACGTGTGAAACAGTATATTTTCGATTTCACACGTATAGATCAGAACTTTTAATACGTGTGAAACAGCATATTCTCGAAATCACACGTACAGACCTGAGTTTTTAATACGTGTGAAAATGTACAATCTCAATCTCACACGTACTATCAGCAACCACGCTTCCGCACATCATATTTTGGCTAAAGGCTAAAGCTGAAAAGCAACTAAACTTGAATAGTACCTAAAGCTGAAAAGCAACTAAACTTGGATATTACCTAAAGCTGAAAAGCAACTAAACCTGAATACTACCTGAATCCATTATAGTCTAACCGTCAGGATTAAACAACTACTTGAAAAATTTTATCGCGTGATGTAGACTTGTCTGTGGAAAATATATTTCTTTACGGAGGAAGATTATGAGAGCATTAGTCAGTGTGTCTGATAAGACAGGAATAGTAGAATTTGCGAAAGAGCTTACTGCTCTGGGGATCGAGATCATTTCAACGGGAGGAACATATGCGAAGCTTAAGGAAGCGGGAGTGCCTGCGATAGAGATATCCGAGCTTACAGGTTTTCCTGAGTGTCTTGATGGAAGAGTTAAGACTCTTCATCCTATCGTTCATGCGGGACTTCTTGCAATGAGGAGCAAGCCTGAACATATGCAGCAGCTAAAGGATCTTGGAATTGAGACAATAGATATGGTGGTTGTAAACCTTTATCCGTTCAAGGCGACTATCTTAAAGGAAGGTGTTACAAGAGCGGAGGCGGTAGAGAATATCGATATCGGAGGACCTACGATGCTTCGTTCGGCTGCCAAGAATTATCAGGATGTAGCGGTTGTAACCGATCCTTCGGACTATGAGAAGGTTCTTTCTGAGCTTAAGGAGAACGGTGAAGTAAGCCTTGATACCAAGTTCTATCTGATGCAGAAGGTATTTATGCATACTTCGAATTATGATACGATGATCGCCGATTATCTTAAGAAGGAAAGAGGAGACCATGAGCTTCCACAGACCCTTACGATGACATTTGAGAAGGTTCAGGATATGAGATACGGTGAGAACCCTCACCAGAAGGCCGCTTTCTACAGAGAGATCGGAAAGAAGAAAGGTTCTATCGTAGATGCCGTACAGCTTAACGGAAAAGAGCTTTCATTCAATAATATCAATGATACCAACGGCGCGCTTGAACTTTTGAAGGAATTTACTGAGACTACCGTAGTTGCCTGCAAGCACGGTAATCCTTGCGGAGTAGGAAGCGCAGATACTCTTCTTGAAGCATGGAACAAGGCTTTTGCCGCGGATAATGTATCAATCTTCGGAGGTATCGTTGTTGCAAACGCCAATATTACATTAGAGGTTGCCCAGGCTATGAAGCCGGTGTTCTTAGAGGTGCTCGTTGCTCCTTCATATGATGAGGACGCGCTTGAACTCTTAAGAGCCAAGAAGAATCTCAGGGTACTTGAACTTAAGGATATCGAAGTTCCGCAGGATGCTAATGCGTATGATCTTAAGAAGGTAAACGGCGGTCTCATCGTTCAGACCATCGATTCAAAGCTTCTTAACATGGATGAGCTTAAGGTGGTTACCGACAGGGCTCCTAGTGAGAAGGAAATGGAAGACCTTCTCTTCGCATGGAAGGTTGTTAAGTTTACCAAGTCCAATGGTATCGCTATAGCAAAGGATAAGCAGACAACAGGTATCGGTCCGGGACAGGTTAACAGGATATGGGCTACAAAGCAGTGCTTCGAACATGCCGATGAGCTTATCGGCGAGGGCGCGGCAAAGGGAAGCGTACTTGCTTCCGATGCTTTCTTCCCGTTTGATGACTGCGTTGAGGCCGCTCATCAGGCAGGTATTACAGCTATCATCCAGCCGGGCGGATCCATCAGGGATGAGGATTCCATTAAGAAATGCAACGAGTATGGCATTGCCATGGTATTTACCGGAATGAGGCATTTCAAACATTGATGTAAAAATAATCAGATCGCAAGGTTGTTGTTATGTTAAAGACAGATTCTTTAAAACAGCATATTAAAGATAAGAACTTCCTAAGAGCCTTAAGGCTCTTAGGAGTTATTGTTTTGCTTATTATTGCCGTAAAGATGATCTACATTAAGATGATCGAACCGGAATTGGGGAAAAGCATGATGCTGGAAGGCGAAGCTGTCTTTGAATGTGGGGACAATACCGAAAATATCGCCCTGTCGTCCCATTATCCGGTTTCCAATCTCAAAAACGGTGATAAGATAACGGTGTCTTTTGAAGTGCCGAAGATTAAGGGATATAATGTGCCGGTGCTGGAATTTAAGGGATTTTACTGTTATGTCAGCTGTACAGTTGAAGATGAAGCGGGAAAAAAGAAAGAATATAATGAAAAGCGGGATGCGGGCATCAACGGTCTGGTACAGGGCTTTAAGATATACAGATTTCCTCTGGAAAGGGAACAGAAACAGAAAGTCACGGTCGAATTTGAAGCCGGAGACGATTACGCAATGAGCTTTGTTCCTGACTTCTATGTAAAAGATGGTCTTACCGGAGTTAAATCATTTATATCGTCGCATATCACGAAGACGATGATAAGCATTTTCATGATGATACTCGGACTTGCGATCATCTTCTTCGGCTTTTTCAACCGCAATCTCAATGTGGAAAACCGTAGGCTTATGTGGCTTGGATGCGTTTATGTTTTCATTTCCACATGGGTCATCCTTATCAGCGGGATCATGCAGCTTGTGACGGTGCATTTCAGGTACTGTTATTATATCGAATACCTGTCGCTGGCAATGTCATTTGTCTGTCTTTCCATGTATCTGGCGGAATCTTCAGAAAATAAGTTCATAAAGATCTATTGTACGGTCAATAGCGTGATACTTCTTGTGCTGATGGCGTTATTTATAACGTTAGACCTTACAGGCGTTCTGACATTGCACAGAATGCTTACGGTTATAAGGGTATTCTTGCTGCTCATGTTTTTTAGTGTTTTTTACTACTGTTATGAAGAAAAGAAGCTTAAACATAAAAATATAAACTATATCATCTTTGGTATTGCGCTTATGATCGCGATATTTGTCATGGAAGTGATAGCCAATAACGGAAGTCTTGCAAGATATGAATTCGCGAAGGGATATCTTCCGTTTGCCATATGTATATTCATGGTGATGTTCATGATGGATAATGTTTCGGGTCTTGCCCGGTTTTATATGAACCGGGGAGAGAAGCAGTTTCTCGAAAGGCTCGCTTATGAAGACGCACTCACTCATCTTCCTAACAGGCTTGCCTGCGAGATGGAGCTTTCACGGATAGAGGAGGAACGCGGTAATAAGTACATACTTATGATGCTTGATGTAAACGGACTTAAATATGTAAATGATAATTACGGTCATAAAGCGGGCGATGAGCTGTTGAAAAACATGGGCAGGGTTGTCAGAAACGCGGCATTGCAGTGCGACGGAATGGCCGGAAGGTTCGGAGGAGATGAATTTATCGCTGTTATACCGATCAAAGAAGATGATGAAGAGCTTAACGGAGATAAAGAACTTGAACGCATAGGTCAGGTCCTGAAAAAGGAGCGCGCGAGAGTAAATAGGGAGAATAAGGGAAAATACGAACTTAATTTTTCATACGGATTCAGCATTTATGCATCGGGCAGTCAGGAAAGTGCCTGGAAGATTCTGATGAAAGCTGATAATAATATGTACGATATGAAAAAATTGGGGGGTAGTTCAAAATGAAGACTAGAGAATCATGGAAGAAGCTCCTGCTCATATTAGTTATAATAATCGCTTTTGCCTGTTGTATTGTCAATACACTGCTTTTGTTTTTCGATGATACGGAGCCTGTCTGCATTTCTGAAAATGTGGATTTGGATATGTACGGACAGCATAAGTCGAACATAGATCTTGAAAAAGACTGGAAATTTGATGATCTTAATGTGGGAGACCGGTTCACGGTCACAAAGAGGCTTTCACAATATGACTTAAAAATACCCTGTCTGTATTTCTTTATTGATAATGTACAGCTTGAAGCGTTTCTTGATGATGAGCTTATCTATGAAGCTGGAAAGACGGCGGCGCAGGAACACAGAGCTCTCGGCGGTGGCCTTCACATTCTGCCTCTGCCGTCGGATTACGCGGGGAAGGTGTTAAAGCTAAAATTTGTCGTAACAGATAAATTCAAGGATGGAATCTCAGGTTTTATCGGGATGAAGTCCATGGAAAACTTCATAAATGATTTTATCAATAATAATCTTCCAGCCACGATAGCGGCTCTGTTTTCAATTTTTTGCGCCGTGGTGGTGATATTGATATTTGTCTATTACTGGAGATTTGACAAAGAATTCAGAAGACCGCTGTGGATGACATTTACCATAATGTCTGTCGGCATATATATGCTGGCAAGAGAAGGTCTGTTATTCCTGCTGTTTCCGCAGAGCATCAGGGAATTGTGTATTGAGAGCTTTACGGGACTTTTCATAATAATGTTCGGAAATTTTTATTTCTTTGATCTGTTTGATTTTAAGGGATTTAGAAAATTCGAAATAGTGACGTCGGTTTTAACTATATTTTCGATAATATATGCGCTGCTTGTCATTACGCTTCATGCTGCGGGGATTGTGCACATAACGAGATTTAAGACCTTTGATCTTGTACTTGGAGGTTCATGCGTTCTCATTTATACGATAATGACCTTGATCAATATCAGGAAGATAGGAACCGTGGATCTGCTGCTTTCGGCTTCAATGCTCATAGTAACACTGGGCATGTTCGTTGATAATGTGGTTGTTAAGGTGAGAGCCGTCAATATAGACCTTGACAGAAATGCCATCGTCGGAGTGGGCAATATCCTTTTCATCATTATTACCACAATTGCCTATGGTCTGGTCATTGATGAACTGTTTGATAAATCACTTGAGCAAAAGCTTCTGACGGGACGCGCGTACATGGATGCGCTCACAGGTCTCAATAACAGGGCATATTGTGAGCATTATCTTGAAGAGACAGCCAATGAAGGTGAATATACTCTTATTAATTTCGACCTGAACGGACTTAAATATGTAAATGATCATTTCGGTCACATAAAAGGCGATGAATATCTTGTTGCTTTTGCCAAAAAGCTTAAGAGCGAGTTCGCCGGTCAGGGTTGTACCGGAAGAATGGGCGGCGATGAATTCATAGCGATACTTAAGACAACAGATGAGGAAAAGATAAAGGAAAATCTTGAAAAAATGTTTAAGAGCCTGCAGAAGGACGAAAAGAGTTTTACCGGTAATTTCAAAAAGGGCGGTATTTCTTTCGCATATGGATACTGCATCAGCACTAAAAACCAGCCGTATAATCCTACGAGGGCTTTTGAGATCGCGGATATGAGGATGTACAGTCATAAGCAGGCAATGAAGGGAGATAACAGCGATGAGTTTTTCAGAACTTAAGGGCGCGGGCGCGTGTTCTAAACCGGATAATAAACGCTTGATAAGTGACGTATGTACAGTAGGGGGTACAATTTCTGCAAGAGGCGCTTTGTTCGATATGGACGGACTTCTTATAGATAATGAGTGGATGTATCAGCATTTCTGGATACAGGCTCTGAAAGAAGCCGGCTTTGAGATGACTCCTGATACGGCTCTGGGTCTTCGGGCGCTTACGGGAAAAAATGCGATAGCGTGGTTTGAAGAAAGATACGGCGCGGGTTTTCCTTACTACGAGACAAGGGCGAGAAGAAGAGAGCTTATGGCTGATCATATCAGGGAACACGGGCTGGTCTTAAAGAAGGGTGCTAAGGAATGTCTTGAATTTTTGAAGGAAAATGGATTTAAGATCTGCCTTGCCACCTCCTCAGACAGGGAAAAGGCGAAGGGGTATCTGAAGATAACGGGAATACTGGAATATTTTGATGATATGGTCTGCGGCGACGAGGTTGAAAACGGAAAGCCCGAGCCGGATATTTTTATAGAAGCGGCGAAAAAGATTGGACTAAGTCCACGTGAATGTTTCGCGTTCGAGGATTCGCCTAATGGCATACGGGCGGCTCTTGCGGCAGGCTGTCAGGCTGTTATGATACCCGACGGGGAAGAATGTGAAAAGTTTGAAGAACTGAAGGCTTTCGGAGATCTTTCGATATATGAAAGTCTTACGGATTTTCTGGCGGAAAAAAGATTTTAAAGAGAGGTGCGAAATTGGGAAAAAAGCTGTTTATAGCGGAAAAACCAAGCGTGGCGCAGGAGTTTGCGAAAGCGCTTGATATAAAAGCAGCTAAACGAGACGGATACATAGAATCGGATGAATATATAGTCACATGGTGCGTGGGACATCTCGTGACAATGAGCTATCCCGAGATCTATGATAAGAGATTGAAAAAATGGGAGCTTGACACGCTTCCTTTTATTCCGACGACGTATAAATACGAGATTATAGAGAATGTAAAAAAACAGTTCGGCATAGTGAGCGGTCTTTTGAACAGAAGAGACGTGGATGTCATATATGTGTGCACTGACTCCGGAAGGGAGGGTGAATATATATACCGACTGGTAGATATGATGGCAAAGGTACCGGACTCAAAAGATAAAAGAAGAGTCTGGATAGATTCACAGACTAAGGAAGAGATACTTCGCGGCATCAGGGAAGCAAAGCCGTTGAAGGAATACGACGCGCTGGCAGCGTCGGCATTTATGAGGGCTCAGGAGGACTATCTCATGGGCATCAATTTTTCAAGGCTTCTTACTTTAAAATACGGAAATATAGTCAATAATTTTCTTGGAGTCGACTTTAAGAACGGCGGCGCTATAAGCGTCGGCAGAGTCATGACTTGTGTTCTGGGCATGGTGGTCGACAGGGAAAGAAGCATCAGGGATTTTGTTAAGACACCGTTTTACAGGCTTCTTGCGGATATCGAAGGCGAGGGATTTTCCTTAAAGCCGGAGTGGAGAGTCCGCGAAGATTCTGAGTTCTTTAATTCTCCAATGCTTTATAAGGAGAACGGTTTCAGACAGAAGGAGGATGCGCTCGCACTGCGTGACAAGCTTCTTGCCGATGAGAAAAACCGTATACTGACACAAAACGGGGAAGAAGCCGGCGGGAAGGATG
>CACZSY010000168.1 GCA_902783965.1 uncultured Lachnospiraceae bacterium | reverse complement strand
AAGGATTACGGTAAGCTCATACCGGGGCACGGCGGGATCCTTGACAGATTCGACAGCGTGATATTTACCGCGCCGATCGTATTTTATCTTTCATACTATGTATTCCTGTAGGGATAATAAAGCTTTCTGCGCGAAGGACGATAATGCCCAAAGCGCCGGAGTTCGGAAATTTTAGGACTGGAAATGAAAAAGAGTGCAAAAGATTACTAAGAAAGCGTGAATTAAAATGAAAAATATAGCAATACTCGGTTCCACGGGTTCCATAGGCACACAGACACTGGAAGTTGTGGATAATAACAGGGAAGAACTTAAGGTAACTGCATTGGCGGTCATGTCTTCAATAGAGCTGTTATTTAAGCAGATACTTAAGTACAGACCTGATGTTGTCTGTGTATACGATGAAGACAGCGCTGATGAACTTGCAATGAGATTAAAGGTTTCGGGCATCAGATGTCAGGTGCTTTCGGGAATGGATGGCCTTACAGAATGCGCCGCGTATGAAAAAAATGATATAGTACTTTCCGCGGTTGTGGGTATGATAGGTATAAGACCTGCCATCGCCGCGATCAATGCGGGAAAGGATCTGGCTCTTGCCAATAAAGAGACTTTAGTCTGTGCCGGACATATCATCATGCCTCTGGCAAAGGAAAAAAATGTAAAGATCTATCCCGTTGACAGCGAACATTCCGCTATTTTCCAGTCATTGAACGGAGAACGCGAGAATGAGATATCGAGGATACTGCTTACGGCTTCAGGCGGACCGTTCAGGGGAATGGGAAGAAAACAGCTTGAAAACGTGAGTGTGGAAAGAGCTTTAAGGCATCCTAACTGGAGTATGGGAAGAAAGATAACGATCGATTCCGCGACCATGGTCAATAAAGGACTTGAGGTGATGGAGGCGGCATGGCTCTTTGATACCGACTGCGATAAGATCTGCGTTATGGTACACCCTGAAAGCATCGTTCATTCCATGGTTGAATACATGGATGGCGCAGTGATCGCGCAGCTGGGCGTTCCGGATATGAAGCTTCCTATCCAGTACGCGCTTTTCTATCCGAGAAGGATTTATATGCCGTATGAAAGATTAAATCTCTTCAAAGCGGGAAAACTTACATTTGAAGAGCCTGATATGGAAACGTTTAAGGGGCTTAAGATGGCATATGACGTTATGAAGGAAGGCGGAATAATGCCGACCGTTTACAACGCCGCGAATGAAAAGGCGGTAGCCCTGTTCCTTGACGGAAAGATAGGTTTCCTGGAGATAGCGGATACTATAGAAAAATGCATTATGCATTTTGAAAACGTACCGTCTCCTGATATGGAAACGATACTTGAGACAGAGAAGAAAGTATATGAATTCATCTTGTAGGTCAATTGAGACTCCCACTTATATAGGTGGTGAGTTATAACAAATTCGTCTTGGCGGAAGTCACAATCACCCTCCAAGATAAAGCCTGCGGCGGATCGCAGCCACACGCTCAGTGGAAGGCGTTTTTCAGCGCCGGGCGAAGCGCGGCAGGAACGCCGAGGGCGTTCCTGAATTAATGTCTGTTTTTTTCGGAGGAGTTTTAATGGCAGTAATTAAAATAATAGTAGCTTTATTGATATTTTCACTTATCATAGTCATACACGAGCTGGGACATTTCCTGCTCGCCAAGAAAAACGGGATCGGAGTTACGGAGTTTTCCGTAGGAATGGGACCAAGGCTTGTTTCATTTGTAAAAAATAATACAAGGTATTCCATTAAGCTTCTTCCACTCGGCGGTTCCTGCATGATGGTCGGTGAAGACGAGATAGTTGACAGAGAGGATTCTTTTAATAATAAGAGCGTATTCGCAAGGATATCGGTAGTTGCCGCGGGACCGATATTTAATTTCATTCTCGCGTTTGTCCTTGCTCTTTTCGTGATCGGCATTATGGGCGCGGATAAGCCTTATGTGACAAAGATGGCTGTACATTCACCGGGATATGCCGCCGGCATAAGACAGGGGGACACCATAACATCGATAAACGGTCATCATATATCGATAGGACGTGAGGTTTCAAGCCTTCTGCTGTTTGAACCGTATGACGGCAGCGAAGTGGATATAGAAGTCTTAAGGGATGGAGAAGAGAAGAGTTTTAAGGTTACTCCGGAGTTTTCCGTTGCGGACATACTTAATTTCAAGGTTGCCGGAATGGAGGATAAGAAAGATGTTCCGGATACTCCGGGAGCGCTTATTACAGCTCTTAATGAAAAGAGCGCGATCGAGGAAGGTCTTTTAAAAGAGGGAGATATCCTTACTGCGATCGGAGAGACAAAGATCGAATCATCCGAGGATTTTGTTGAATATCTGAAGGAAGGATATTATACAAGTTCTGATATTGAACTGGAGATAGTAAGGAACGGTCAGGAGAAGAAGATAACGGTTACCCCGGATAAGAACAAATTGAGGTATTATGTGGGATTTGCCGTTAATATCGGATATGACAGGGTCAACGCCATTGAAACGATAAAATACAGCGCCATTGAAGTCAAGTACTGGATCGTTACCACGTTAAAGAGTCTCGGTATGATATTCAAGGGCAAGGTATCAAGAAATGATGTCGCGGGTCCTGTGGGGATCATGAATATCATCGGCGACAGCTATGAAGCCGGAGTAAGCGGAGGCGCCAAGATCCTATTCTCAAATCTTGCAGGGATAAGCATACTTCTTACAGCCAACCTCGGAGTAATGAACCTGCTGCCGATACCGGCGCTTGACGGAGGACGTCTGGTCTTCCTGTTCATCGAGGTGATAAGACGAAAACGATGTGATCAGAAGATCGAAGGAATGGTGCATCTGATAGGACTTGTAGCACTGCTGGTTCTTATGATGTTCATTATGGCAAATGATATCAGTAACATTTTTAAGTAATAAACTGTCTGCGCAGCAGACAATAAATAACGAAGCACGCGATTAGGGAAGCTTGTACCTTCCCTAATCAATTTGTATAAGGAGAAAAAATATGTACAGAGACAGGACTAAAGTCATAAAGATAGGCAACAGAGTGATAGGCGGTGGTAATCCGATACTCATCCAGTCAATGACCAACACAAGAACCGATGATGTAAGAGCAACTGTTGAGCAGATACACAGACTTGAAAAAGCCGGTTGTGAGATAATAAGGTGCGCTGTACCTGATATGAATGCCGCCAGAGCGCTTTCGGATATCAAAAAAGAGATAAACATTCCGTTGGTTGCGGATATACATTTTGATTACAGACTGGCTATAGCCGCCATTGAGAACGGAGCCGATAAGATAAGGATCAATCCGGGAAATATCGGAGATGAAGAAAAGATAAGAATGGTTGTTGAGAAAGCCGCTGAAAATAATATCCCTATAAGAGTGGGAGTAAACAGCGGCTCTCTTGAAAAATGCTACATAGAAAAATACGGTCATGTTACGGCCGAAGGGATCGTGGAGAGCGCTCTTTCCAAGGTATCCATAATAGAAAAGCTTGGATATGACAATCTGGTGGTAAGCATCAAGTCATCGGATGTTCTCATGTGTTATGAAGCACACAGGCTTCTTGCAAAGCAGTGCATATATCCTCTTCATGTCGGGATCACGGAGTCGGGAACCGTATACAGCGGAAACATTAAGTCCGCGATAGGGCTTTCACTGATCCTCAATGAAGGGATCGGCGATACGATAAGGGTTAGCCTTACAACCGATCCGGTTGAAGAGATCAGGTCCGCAAAGCTTATCTTAAAGACTTTGGGTCTTAGAAAAGGCGGTATCGAAGTTGTATCGTGTCCGACCTGCGGAAGAACGAGAATAGATCTTATATCACTTGCGTCCAAAGTGGAAAAAATGGTCGAGGATTATGATCTTGACATAAAAGTTGCGGTCATGGGATGCGTTGTCAACGGACCGGGTGAAGCGAAAGAAGCAGACGTGGGAATCGCGGGCGGAATCGGTGAAGGACTTCTGATAAGGAAGGGCGAGATCGTAAGGAAAGTGCCGGAAGCAGAGCTTTTGAACGCGCTTAAAGCGGAACTTGACAGCATGGTTAAATGATTGACCGTTAACAGTAACAATGAGTTGCGTGTGACGAGCAAGGAGTAATCAGTTTTGAAGAAACCTTTTTTTGATGTATTTACAGGTCTTAAGACAGAAAGATCCCTGCAGGAACTTTTTGAAACCTCGCAGGTCGTAAAGATAACCTATGACCAGAGGAGCAGCGAAGTCTGTATATATATAGAGAATATAAGACTGATAGGTTATAAAAATATCATAAAGATGCAGAAGATCCTGTCCTCGTCGGCGTTTGAATATGCGGACAGGGTTAGGATCATCGACAGATATGATTTTTCCGGGGATTACAGGGCGCAGGATATATTTAACCAATATCGGGAAGATATAGAGATGATCCTTTCCGAATGCGGTCCGATGACGATGGCGGTATACCGTTCGTCTCAGGTTGACATAGAAGAAGACAGGATAAGCATCCGGGCGAAAAGCAATATTGTGACCGACAGGAAGATCAATGAGATAAAGGATGTTCTTCTCAATGTATTCAATGACCGTTTCGGATTCTCGCTTAAAGGAGAGATCGAGCTTACGCAGCCACAGGAGAATGAGACGGGGGCGGACGGAGAGTATCATCCGCAGCCGGGAGACTACAGTTCTTATGTGATAGATGGTTTGAGATCGGAAGATTCGAATAAAAGTGATCCTGAATCGGTAAGTTCACAACGATCAGCTGTAAAGAACAGTTTATCCGACGCGGCAGATCTAAAGAATGATCCGAAAGACCGGACGGCAGCAAGACCTACCGGTTCCGGAAAAACATTTAACAAAAGCAATGATTACGGAAAGAAAGGCAGGACTGCGAAGGAAAAAGACCCGTCCCTCATCTACGGATATAACACAGACGGAAACCAGATAATGATAGAGGATATCGTTGGCGCTATCGGCGACGTGGTGATAGCCGGAAAAGTAATGGACGCCGAAGCAAGGCTGCTCAAAAAAAGCGGCAAGTATCTTTTTGTCTTTTCTGTTACCGACTATACGGATTCGATCCGCTGCAAGATATTCTGTAAGCCGGAAGAGATAGAAGACGTAGTCTCACAGATCAAAAAGGGCAGTTATGTGCTGGTAAGCGGAAAAGCCACCGAAGACAGCTTTGAAAACGAGCTGATAATAGGTAATATTAAAGGTATTAAGAAGATCGGCAGTATCGAGAAGACCAGAATGGATGACAGTGAGGAGAAGAGAGTCGAGCTTCACCTTCATACCAAGATGAGCGATATGGACGGAGTGAGCGAAGTCGGAGATATCGTTAAGCGCGCGATAAAATGGGGACATGAAGCGATAGCAATTACAGATCACGGCGTTGTTCAGGCCTTTCCTGACGCGGAACATTCTTCGGACGGCAGCATAAAGCTGATCTTCGGATGTGAGATATATCTTGTAGATGATGTCAAGGAAATCGTGGAAAACGAAAAGGGACAAAACTTTCTCGACAGTTTCGTGGTATTCGATATCGAGACGACCGGTTTTGGACCGGTAAACGACAAGATAATCGAGATAGGCGCCGTCAAAGTTGAAAACGGCGTGATAACTGACAGATTTTCAAGATTTATCAATCCGTATATTCCTATCCCTTATGAGATAGAAAAGCTTACGGGTATAAACGATGACTGTCTTAAGGGAGAGCCGGGGATCGAGGTCGTGCTTCCTGAATTTCTGGATTTTATCAAAGGCTGTGTGCTGGTTGCGCATAACGCTTCGTTTGATACCGGATTTATATCAAAGAAGGCGGAACAGCTCGGCATAAAGACAGAATTTACTATAGTCGATACTGTATCGATGGCAAGAGTCCTGCTGCCACATATTAAGAATTTCAAGCTTGATACCGTCGCAAAGGAGCTTGACGTAAGCCTTGAGAATCATCACAGGGCTGTAGATGACGCCAATGCCACTGCGGATATTTTCCTCAAGTTCATGGATATGCTTAAGGAAAGAAATGTTCATGACCTGAGACAACTCAATGAACTCAGCAGGCTTTCCGATGAGCTGATAAAAAAGATGCCGACCTATCACTGCATAGTGCTTGCAAAAAATGATATAGGCAGGGTTAATCTCTATAAGCTGGTGAGCATTTCCCATCTTAAATATTTTGCAAGAAGACCGAGAATACCGAAGAGCCTCCTTGAAGAAAACAGGGAGGGACTTATAGTCGGTTCCGCATGCGAGGCGGGAGAACTCTATCAGGCTATCTTAAGGAATCAGCCGGATGCAGAGATAATAAGACTTGTCAATTTCTATGACTATCTCGAGATCCAGCCGCTTGGCAATAACAGGTTTATGATAGAAAGTCCTAAGTATGATATTAAGAGCGATGAAGACCTTATTGAGATCAATAAAAAGATAGTAAGGCTGGGAGAAGAGTATTCAAAGCCTGTCGTTGCGACCTGCGACGTGCATTTTCTCGATCCGGAGGACGAGGTCTACCGAAGGATAATCATGGCCGGCAACGGCTTTGAAGACGCCGACAACCAGGCGCCGCTGTATCTTCGCACTACCAAAGAGATGCTTGAAGAATTCGAATATCTTGGAAAAGACAAGGCGAGAGAGGTCGTTATAACCAATACAAGAAAGATAGCTGATATGATAGAGCGCATAAGTTCGGTAAGACCCGATAAAGCGCCGCCGGTGATCGAGAATTCAGACTACATGCTGCGAAAGATATGCATGGACAGGGCGAAAGAGATATATGGCGAAGAACTTCCCAAAGCTGTTGTTGACAGGCTGGAGCATGAGCTTAATTCGATCATCAGCAACGGATTTGCGGTAATGTACATAATCGCGCAAAAGCTTGTATGGAAGTCCAATGAGGACGGGTATCTGGTAGGATCGCGTGGCTCGGTAGGATCGTCATTTGCCGCGACAATGTCCGGAATAACCGAAGTAAATCCGCTTCCGGCGCACTATTACTGTACGAATTGTCATTACTCGGATTTTGATTCGGATTTTGTTAAGAGCTTTTCGGGAAATTCGGGAGTGGATATGCCTGACAGAGACTGTCCGGTATGCGGAAAGCCTTTAAGCAAGGAAGGACATGACATACCGTTTGAGACATTCCTTGGTTTCTACGGAGATAAAGAGCCGGATATCGACCTTAATTTTTCTGGAGAATATCAGTCAAAGGCTCACGCCTATACTGAAGTTATCTTCGGGAAAGGACAGACCTACAGAGCGGGAACGATAGCCGGAGTTGCCGAAAAGACAGCTTACGGTTATGTTAACGGATATTATAAAGACAAAAATATTCATAAGAGAAAATGCGAGATAGAAAGGATAGCGAAAGGCTGTGAGGGCGTTAAAAGGACTACCGGACAGCATCCGGGAGGAATAGTCGTGCTTCCTATCGGCGAGGACATTTATTCATTTACCCCTCTGCAGCATCCGGCAAATGATAATGACGCGGTATCCGTCACAACGCATTTTGATTATCACAAGATCGATCATAACCTCTTAAAGCTTGACATACTGGGGCACGATGATCCGACCATGATAAGGATGCTTGAGGATATAACTGGGCTTGACGCCAAGAAGATAAGTCTTGATGACAAAGGGGTTTTGGAACTGTT
>CACZSY010000167.1 GCA_902783965.1 uncultured Lachnospiraceae bacterium | reverse complement strand
TCTTAAGTCTCGCGGCGTTATTCAAAGCTTCAAAAGCCATGCCGCCGGTAAGCGCTCCGTAACCTATGACCGCGCATACTTTATAATCTTTGCCCTCCATATCCCTTGCCTTGGCAAAACCGAGGGCTGCGCTGATCGAAGTGGAGCTGTGACCCGTATTAAAGCAGTCCGCATCACTCTCGTCGGTCTTAGGGAAGCCCGACATTCCGTTAAGACTTCTTAATGTAGGGAAATCATTTTTCCTTCCTGTAAGGATCTTATGTGTATAAGACTGATGGCCGACATCAAATATCAGCTTGTCTTCAGGAAACTCCAGACATCTGTGCAAAGCTATGGTCAGCTCTACCGCTCCAAGATTGGAAGAAAGATGTCCGCCGGTACGGCTCACGTTCTTTAAGAGAAATTTCCTGATCTCCTGAGCTAACAGATCAAGATCCTTAGGATCGACCTTCCTGACATCATTGGCGGCATTAATCTCATTAAGAATCTTCTGCAAATTCAATCACCTTCCGACAATTTCTCTTTGTTCTTTAAGACTGTGAGCTCCTGCTCCATCTTTTCTATCCTGCCTGTACATTCTTTCAGCAGGAGTACTCCTTCCTTATACAGATCAAAGGATTCTTCCAGACCTGTATCCTTATCCTCCATACGGCTTATCATACCATCCAGCCTTTTAAATATATCTTCTATCTTAAGATCTTTTTCATCCGATCCTGTATCATTCATTATATCTTTATCCTGCATGATCCATCCCTCCGAAACATTTATCTTAAGCCGGTTTCTGTAACCGCCGCCTTTACGAAGCCGTCCTTTAAGTCTATCCGGACCGTCTCTCCGGTCTTGACCTGACTTATGCTCTCTATCGCGTGTGAATCTTCACCCGTGATATAACCGTATCCGCCGTGAAGTCTTTTTATCGGCGAAAGCGCGTCAAGCTTCGTAATATATGAATTAAGATCCGCCGCAGCGCCGTTAAGTTTCGAATCCATGCTCATATCAAGCCTGTAACGGTGCGACCGGAGCGCTTCTTTAAGCCGCATGACCCTCCCGTCAGGTCCCATGCTCTCAAGCCTTGCAAAATACTGTGACAGTTTAAGCCGCAGATATGTTTTCTTTTGATCATATATATTAAACAGGGTCTGATATCTGTCAGATATCTCCCTTTCAAATTCATTCCAATCAAATACTGCCGCATCCGCAGCCGCAGTAGGCGTAGCCTTCCTGACATCTGCCGCGAAATCCGCGATCGTAAAATCCACTTCATGTCCCACTCCCGTAATGACAGGAGTCCGGCACTCATATATCGCCCTTGCCACGATCTCTTCATTGAAAGGCCACAGATCCTCTATGGAACCGCCGCCTCTGGCAACAATGATCACGTCAACTCCGTATGCGTCAAGATATCCTATGGCCTGTACAATGCTTAAAGCAGCTTTGGCTCCCTGAACAATTGCAGGCCGCAGATAAAGCTTAACATAAGGATTCTTATTTCTGACAGTACGAAGGATATCATGCAAAGCTGCCGCATCCTCCGCGGTAACTATACCGACTCTCAAAGCATATCGTGGTATCGGTTTTTTATGGGCTTCATCAAATATCCCCTCCGCGGAAAGCTTCTTTTTAAGTTCCTCAAACTGTCTGAAAAGCTCTCCGTCCCCGGCTCTTTCGATCCTTCTGGCATATAACTGATATTTTCCGTCCCTCTCATAGACGCTTACGCTTCCGGATACAAGTACCTTGTCCCCCTGTTCCATCCTGAAACCGAGTCCATAGGTATCGCCAGCAAACATAACGCATGAAAGCTGGCTTGTTTTATCTTTGATAGTAAAATAAATATGACCGCTGTAATGATATTTGCAGTCGGCCACTTCGCCCCTGACTGTTATATTGTTAAGGGCGTATTCAGACACGAACATCTTCTTGATATAAGCGTTAAGTGAAGAAACACTGTATTCCATATGATCCACCTGTTCAATCGAATAAGGAAGATGGGATCGAGCCTGCCCGTCTGTCTGCTGCGTGCGGCAGCCGGGATATTTCCATGTGTTCCGTGTACACAAGGAAAAGGAATGAGCGCTCGACTCATTCCTGAACATCAGGTCTTATGATCTTTCCCAGAATTCCGTTGATAAATGACGGAGATTCATTACCTCCGTACGCCTTCGCAAGTTCCACTGCTTCGTCTATCGCCACTTTTGAAGGGATATCATCGTCATATCTTATCTCGTAAGCTGCCAGCCTGATCACGCACAGATCTATCCTGCTCATTCTTTCTATCGTCCAGCCAACTGACGACGCGGAGATGAGTCCATCTATGTCTGACTGTTTCTCCCTGATCTTTAAGACCTTATTCAGTATATATTCTTTGTCCTCTCCCTTAATGCCAGAGTTTTCCAGATAGAGCGTGATCTGTTCATTTATCTCATCTTCGCTCTTATAAAACCCTGCGCAGTACAAAAGCCTGACAATATGCTCCCTGATTTCTCTTCTGGTCATCAAAAGTACCTCTTAGTTTAAATTATCGATATTAACTCCTGAGATCCTGACATCAACAGCGGCTACATTAAGGCCCGTCATATTCTCGATGGCAGCCTTAACCTTTTCCTGAACTGTCTTAGCAGTCTGAGGAATGGAATAACCGTATTTCATCGTGATGGAAAGGTCCACGAATACTTCACCTTCCTCAATAGTTATCTTAACACCCTTAGAAAGATTCTTTGCGCCGAGTCTGCCCGCAATCTCATTGGTGATATTGGTATGCATCGCATAAACGCCCTCGACATCTGTAGCCGCAAGCGCTGCTATAGTAGCTACCACATCATCGGCAATGGCAACGTCGCCTTCCTTTGCATCCTCATAAATCGTACTTATGTTTAATTCTTTGTTCTCGTTATCCAAAGTTATCCCTCCTACCGGTACAATAAAGTCATTCATATACTATTATACCAAAAGAACAGCCAAATGCAATAAATATATTTTCACATAAAGCGGGACATTATATACTTATTGACCGTTCGCGGGCGTAATGACAATATCTTTTCCCTTAAAACCGGTCTTTCTGATCACTGTATCCTCGATCACGGCCGCATCCTGCGAAGTCATCATCGAAGCATCAACTATAACATCGGCTCCGGTGTTTCCTACCGTCACCACGCAGTTTTCATATCCTTTGGCCGAAAGCAGCGTCTCGATATCGTTCTCGATGCCCGCTTTCCTTGTCATGTTGATCAGTTCTTTCTGTGCTTCTTCTTTCACATCTTCCTTTGCCTTCTCATTGTTGATTATCTCCATAAGGCTTTCCTTATTCTTCGCGCGCAGCTGCTCCCTGTTAAGTTTCTGAGTGTAAAAATAATCAGCGCTGACCGCGGCGTTTACCAGGACCGCATCCCCTATGCCTGCTTTATGTACCTGTTCATTTTCATCGTCCATATTTTTAACTTCGTTAGTGTCTTTGGCATCAAGTTCCTTGATCGAAGAGCTTGCCTCGTTATCTGAAACTGATTCCGAATTAATGGTTTCTTTAACCTCCTCGGCATCCTGTCTTGTAAAATGCACATAACCTGCTACCGCCACCATTACCGCAAATAAAGTTATTGCCGCTCTTTTCATAACCTGTATCCCCCTTGAGCATTAATTCATCTTCATCACTTTTATCTTATGAGCCTCAACTCCGAATAATACCTTGGCCGCTTCGGTTATTTCATTTTTTATCTTCGCATCGTCTCCACCCTGCGCTATTATCAGCACGCCCTCCACTTCCGGCAGATATTTTCCCTTGTTGAAACTTTCCGTTTCTTTTTCTTTAAATGTGATCATCACTTTCACCCGGCCTATCCCCTGTACATAAGAAAGGCACTCTTCAAGCTTTTTCGCATATGCGGTCTCGGCGTCGTCTTCTTCTGGCGCAGCTGTATTCGGATACTGTTCTTTTACCTGTGCCTCATCGTTTCTGCTCTTTTCAGGCTGAGCCGAAAGAAGAGCCAGCGCGACGGCACAGCCTATCAGCAGAACCAGTCTTAACGGGCCTGTCTTTATAAGTATATTTTTCAGCTTATCGCCATCCATGTGCTTTCTCCCTCTCCGTCACGCCGGATATCATATAATTCAATTCTCGCGGAACGTATAACTCAGATCATCGCTATCCGATAATGATCCGGATATTATCTTCTTTGGCATTAAAAAGCTCCGCGATCTCTTTTCGTATGCCGCTCTTTAGCGAATCCGGCGTTTTTTCCTCATATTTTCTTACTCCGTCAATGATCATGCCTTCAAGTGAATCTTCTTTCTTCGCTTTTATCCTCAAGCTCACGTTTTTTTCACCGTCTTTCGTAAAAACATCTATATCTTCTACGATCAGCCCCGATTCCGGAGTTTCTATCATGTTCCTGGCCTGTTCTTTCAGATAATGATCTTCTATCGAGTTCATCGCTTTCCCGCTGTCGTACATTTCTTCCTCATACCCTTGCAGAAACTCTTCCGTATCTATCTTGATCTTATCAAATGACAATAAAGAAAAAGCCTTCGTTGATATCATAAGGATCAGACTGAACGATAAAAAAAGCTCAATGTAGCGTCTGTATTCCCTGTTGTCAGTAAGCTGCAGAAGGCTCAGCGCAGCCAGTTCATAAACGGCGAGCTTTAATATCCATCGTAAGATAAGACCACCTCCTAAGCTCCCGCCACTGCAAGACAGATGATAAAAAGTATAGCCGGCATCAGAGAGAGCCTTAAAAGCATACCTGCGCAGCCCGCCGCATTGTTGATGAGCTTTACAAGCTTTGGATCTGCCACCGGTTCGAGCAGCGCGGCAACCGACATGAACATGACTTCATATAAAAAAATCTTTATGACCGGAAGCAGACAGACCGACAGTATAACCAGCATCCCGCACACCCCCACCATTGCGCTGACCGCTCCGAAAGTCTGTCTGACAGACGCTGCGATATCTGAAGCTGTTCTTCCGAACACGGGGACCAGTCTTGCGGCGAGCCTTACGCCGAATTTATTGACCGGACTCTTTTCAAGCAGCCTTTCAAGTACTCCGACTCCCATGAACAGTCCGGCTCCGGTCCTGATCGAAGAAGTTACTCCGCGTCTTATCATATTAAGAAAACTATCAAAATGAGATTGCTCAAGAATTGAATTGATCACCGACAGCACAAGATATATCCTTATCCCTGCCGCCAGCCATATGATCATCTGCATGCTGCCGGCCCCTATGATCAGCATCAAGAGCCTGAACACCAGCAGACCTGCCTGTCCCTTTCCCGAAAGTTCTTCCCCAAGGGCATAGACCGGAACAAAGCATTTTAGAAAAGCGCTTATATTGTCTATAAGAGATAAAAATGATCTGAATGCGTCCGTAAATGCTCCCAGCATCACAGACATCACCATAAGATATGTAACATAATAAATTCCAGGATCGCCGCCGTCAAAACCCGATATGCTTCCGAGAGCGTGGCAGATCGACATGCACAGACCTATAAATATCAGCTTCGCAGCCATTCTTTTATATACATCCTTATCTATTACAAGTCTTGCAAAAAGCCGCTTTACAAATTCAGCCGGACTGAAATCCCCTCGCAGACCGGCTCTCATTATCTCTTCAACTCCCATACCTGCATGGTCCCTGAAATACTCGTCGGCAAGTCCCAGATACTCGCCCATCTCATCCGTCTCATAAATCTCCTTAACAAGCGAAAGATCATTTTCACTATCCTGTTCCGTATCTATCATGCCGTCATATCCTGACATTGCGTTTCCTGCCGTTGCGTTTCCTGCCGTTGCATTTCCTGCTGTCGCGTTTCCTGCTGTTGCGTTTCCGGTAACAGTCACCAGCATTATCATCAGGCACGAAACTATCATCAATACTTTAAATCTGCGGCAGTTTATGTATCTGACCGGATTTTTCAACATGATCTTCATTTTCATATATATCACCGGAAATCCTTCTATATTGCTATTAGCGCGTTACCATTTACAGTTCATCTGTTTAAGTAATATGGCTGCCTGCAGACGTATTTTTCTGCTTATGCATATCAATCCTTTGAAAAAAGAGCCTGGATCGGGAACATCATCCCGTCTTCAGATCACCAGAAAACATTCTATGCTTTTTATAAGTGAGATAAACAGGGGCAGACTCTGGGAAAGAATGATCAGCTTTGCCGCAAATTCTATGGACATCCCCACGTTGGCCTGTCCGCCCTCATTACAGACCGCGACCGCAAATCTTGCTATGTATGAGATCCCCGTCATTTTAAGTATTATCCTGAGATATTCCTTCTCATCTGCGAGCATGCTCTCGACAGTATTGATATAATCCACGATCACCTTCAGCCTGTCCATCGCGAAAAGACCTATGAGGATCGAAGCCGCAAGACTTATCAATACCGCGTATATTCCGTTAAGATCTTTCAGCAGGACGCTTAAGATGACCGCGGTGATGCCGATCAAAGACACTTTAATAATCATGGGAAAACCGGCTTTCTATTAATAAAAATTTTTACAACGCAAAAAGGCTTTCTATCGTATTAAAAAGCTGGGCGATGTACGGGATAACCCACATGAGCACCAGAATAAGTCCGGCAAGCGAAGTCAGAAAAGCCTGCTCCTCCCTGCCGGAATGCTTTAATATCTGATTTATGACCGATACAAGTATTCCTACCGCAGCTATCTTAAATAATAAATGTACTGTCATTTACAGCTCCTTTCCGCTATCCTTCGCTTCGTGCCCAAACATCTGCCTTTTCTAAAGCATGACCAGCATCAGCATCAGCCCCGCAGCAAATCCGCACGCTTTATACGCTCTGCTCTTTCCCGATATATCCTTATTTTTTTCATCTATCCTCCGCTTTAGTTCATCAAGAAAAGAATCTATGCACATAAGCTTTGCTTCGCTTTCCCTGTAATCAAGATATACGCCAAGCTCTTTGATGAACCTTTTCGTCGGTCTGTCGATCACGGTTTCTTTTAATCCCTCATCGACACATTCATTCCAGAGCTTTGCGATATTATCCGCATCCCTATTGCCAAGCCTGACGAGAAGCATTTCGAAAAAATCCGCAAACGCTCCATCATATCTTTGGGAATATGTCCTGAGTATCCCCGCAAGCGGGATCGTATTGGCTATTCCCGCCCTCAGAAATATCACAAAGCTTTTTAACTCTGTAAGCTGCTTTAATTCACATCTGATCTTTATTGAAAAATAAAAACCAAGCATCGTTGATAAGACCGCGGAGGTCAAAGCCGCCGTAAAATGCATTAACCCGCCTCCATTTTTTCAAAGAATGCTTCCCCTTGAATCAAACACCTGCCATTTTCCCAGCTTTTTTCCGTTAAGGACAATATATCTTTCAAAAACATGGTTCCTGACAAGATTTCCAAGCACCGGTTTGGCGGCGACATCCTCAACTCCGTTTCCGTGGACCGTAACGATGAGGCTTATACCGCTGTTTATACAGTATTCTATGGAATGGATATCCTCTTTGGAACCGATCTCATCA
Organism: uncultured Lachnospiraceae bacterium; assembly: GCA_902783965.1. GTDB lineage: Bacteria > Bacillota > Clostridia > Lachnospirales > Lachnospiraceae > RUG11200. The sequence goes on along the minus strand of CACZSY010000167.1, from coordinate 2,092 downwards.
AGAGCTATCACCTTCGGCGACATGGCGCGAAGAAGCATCAGCATGCCTTCAGGTTTCGGACAGCAGTCAAGAATATCCGTCCTGATCCCTACATCATTTGCCGGAAGCCCTCCCGAACAGGCGGCAAGTTCCGATCGCTCGTCCACTACCGACACATCCATTCCCTTAAGATAAATGCTTCCGTCGGATATCTGCCTGATTATATCCCTAAGCAGAGTTGTCTTGCCGCAGCCCGGCGGCGATATGATCATGGTATGATATACCCTGCCCCTCTCCCTGTCGGCGATAAATCTTATTACGTCATTGGCGCAGCCTTTTATCTGATGTGCAATCCTTAAATTGATGCATGATATATCTCTTATAGTCTTTATCCTGTTATCTTCTAAAATAACTTTTCCCGTAATTCCCACTCTGTGTCCTCCGTCAATCGTAATAAACCCAGACTTAAGCTGGGATTCAAACGCATACAGTGAATAACTGCTTATGTACTCGATCATTTCTTTCAGATCGGCGGCAGTAAGAATATACGCCTGGTCGATATCTTTGGTCACGGGAAGCCTTACTCCTATCAGCATTTCTCCCATCCCGCACCTTATCATGACAGGTCTTCCGAGCCTGAACCGAATCTCATAGATATCATTATCAGCCATATACGACAGCTGTCTCCTGATGCTCAACGGAGTTATTCTTAAAATCTTTTCAAAATCTCTCATAGAATATATATATGAGATCTTTTAAAAAATATTCATTGCAGGTTACAGTTGTCGTGATTACTATTATTTGCTATAATCTGATAACAGGGTCAAAAGTGAAAAATGACTCCAACATTTTTATTGGGATTCTTCTGTTATTGTGATAACAGCTTTCTCCCGGAAAGGACAAAATGGAATACGGATTAATAGGCGAAAAGCTTACCCACAGTTTTTCAAAAGATATTCACGAACAGCTTGCAGATTATACTTACGACATCACGCCTCTTACCAGGGAGGAGCTTCCATCTTTTATGGAAAAACACGAATTCAAGGCGATCAATGTAACGATCCCATATAAACAGACTGTTATTCCTTATATTGATGTGATGAACGATTCTGCCAAGGCCATCGGAGCAGTCAATACTATCGTTAACAAAGACGGCAAACTTTACGGTTATAATACTGATTACTATGGATTCTTATATATGTGCAGACATAATGGCGTGGAATTAAAAGATAAAAAGGTTTTAGTTCTCGGAAACGGCGGAGCTTCTAAAGCAGTCTGCGCTGTTGTCAGAAATGAAAATGCAGCCGAGTGCATTATCGTTGATATCGTGCCTGCCGAAGGCGTTATAACATATGAAGAATGTCTCGCTAAGCACACCGATGTTGACATCATAATCAATACCTCTCCTGTCGGAATGTATCCGAAGGTTGATGCATCTCCGCTTGACCTGACCGCATTTACCAGATGCACTGCGGTTCTTGATGTCATCTACAATCCTCTGACAACAAAGCTCACAGCACAGGCAAGAGAACTCGGAATGACAGGTGTTAACGGACTCGAGATGCTTGTGGCACAGGCAAAGTATGCAGTTGAATTCTTCCTCGATACCAGGATAGATGATTCTGTTATCGATGGGATCTACAAGAAACTATATGAAGAAAAGAATAATTGATATTTCTCCTCTGCGGCAAAAATACTCTTCGCTAATTCATCAAAAAGTGATACAATACTCATGAGAGTAATCCTCCTTTGATTTTTGTTTTTTTGTCCAATACCATTGTACCAAAGGATTAGAGATTACTCTCTATTTTTTTAATCAACCAACTAAATCTTTACTCTATGGGGATAATTGGTGGCTGTGATTCTTTACGTGTCATTTCGCAATTTCTCGTTCTCACACGCAGGACTTACTAAATTCTATGCGTGTCATTTCCCATTTTTTCGTTCTCACGCCTAGATTATCGGATTTCTCGAGCTATAACCTATAGTTTGGGTTGCTAAATTCTTATACAAAGCGCCTTTTGTTCAATTTAACCTTCCCGGTTGAGTTAACATAAGCCGTTAAAACACATACAGTTCTCGTGACGCTTGCGCAAGCACTTGTCACGAGAAC
>CACZSY010000166.1 GCA_902783965.1 uncultured Lachnospiraceae bacterium | reverse complement strand
GACTATCTTGGATGACTATAGAGATCAGTGGAGACACACTGGTCTCTTTTATCTGTTATAGCAACATGATTTATAATGGCGGAAAGGGCAGACAGCATATTGTATTTTCGTTGAAACCGGACTGAATTTCTGATATGCTGTAATTGGGTTATTGTGCTGTTCTATAGGGTTTAGAAATTCGGAATGGCGAAACGATATATAACATTGAAGCGTATGCTTCGAGATGATTTACAGAAGCTGAAAAGGAAAAGCAACATCAGGAAGACTTTCAGCGTCTTAGAGGACTAAGGCTAATCGACGATGACTTCATGAATGCCTGTTTTGACGGTTATACTGACGGGGCAGAACCATCTGATCAATAAAATTGAGATATAGGGTCATGTTGAAAAAATCAAAAGTGCGATAAAAGATGGGTTTGTTTCATGTAAACCTGAGAGGTCCCTTAACCTGCGGTTTGGTCTTGCAACTAAAAATATACTTAAAACAATTTATATTGACATTAAGACAAGTTAGTGTGGTCTTTGCTAAGGCATATCCGAATATACAAAGCAATTGCATTATATATGCGCCCTAATCGTTGGATTGGGGCGTTCTTTAGTTGCTTATAATAAACTAATACCCCAATGTTGACAATGCAGGTGGAACTTTGTTAGAATCTGTCCCTACTATGAATACCGGAGTATTTGGTATAATCAATTCAAAGGAGGCGATCAACATAGATTACGGTGAAAAAATAGCAAAGTTAAGAGAAAAAAGTAAGATGTCACAGGAAGAACTGGCTAATTGCCTTTTTGTTTCAAGGGATCTGGTTTCTAAATGGGAGAATAACAAGCGTAATCCTGACCGCCCGAAATTAGAGGAGATGTGCAGGATATTTTCAGTTGATATAGATTATTTTGAGTCATCATTGGAGACATTTGCAAGAGAATTATCCGGATGCATTCCCAAAGGATTAAATCTGTCAGCCGCAGGATTGGATGAGATAATGGGTATATTTCTTGAATCACTTTCTGAAAGAGACCGGTGCGTCTTCGTTAGAAGATATTATTTTTTGGAATCGGCAGATGTTATTGGTGGTAAATATGGTCTTAGTACGGCGCATATATTAGTTATTCTATCAAGATGCAGAAAAAAACTGCATAATTTCTTAAAAGAAAGGAGTGGTCAATATGCTTAAAGGCAGAGATCTGTTGAATGCTGTTTCAAGGATAGACAATAAATATATTGAAGAGGCAGAAAACTACGGTTATGAAGATGTTCTTTTAGGAAAAACTAAAAAACAAAGAAATAATGGTCTGCTTTCGGCAGTATTGGTCATGATCTTTGTTATGGTGATTGCAGCAGTCTGTCTAAGTGTTAAGGTTGATGATACCACAAATAAAACGCAAAACGATCCTGATCCGAAAGGTGTGATGGGAAGTAAGCATGAAGAAAAAGATGATACTAATGATAATTCTGAGCCGGAACCTGATAAGGACTCACAATCTGATGTGATATCCGTAGGCGATCAGATCATATTTGGCAGCTACGAGCAGGATAATGATACAACTGACGGCAAAGAAGTTATCGAATGGATCGTGCTTGCGAAAGAATCGGACAGGATGCTTGTCATAAGCAAATATGGACTTGATGCGAAAGCCTATAATGATGAAAGCCGTATTAAAACATGGGAAGACAGTACCATTCGTAAATGGCTGAATGATGATTTCTTCAACGAAGCATTCAGTTATATCGAGAGGGAAAGAATTCAGAATACCAAAGTAATTGCAGAAGATAATCCGCAATATGGTACGAAAGCCGGGAATGATACAGAAGATAAAATCTTTCTTTTAAGCATAAGCGAAGCAGAAAAATACTTAAGTTTTAAAGAAGACAGAGTGTGCGCGGTGTCAGAATATGCTAAAGCAAATGGGAATTATACAGATCAGGGATTCCCTGAGATAGACGGAAAGATGGTATGGATGAGCTGGCTTCGTTCACCCGGTGCCCGTTTTGGCGACTTTGCAAGCACCACTTATGAGGGTTTTATCTCCTATGGAGGAGGCATAGGTGGAGAATGGCTGGCAATCAGACCGGCAATGTGGATAGCAGAGGAGAAATAATAATAGCTCCCAATTTATACCCTCGTTAATTAAGTATAGATTGGGAGCTGTATTAATGCTAAGTCTTAAAAAATGAATTCGGAGAGTACAATTGGACAGATTTACCCTGATTTGTACCCCTTTTACACAAAAAACTTAATATAAGAAATAGAACCATGATTTATAATGATAATATTCAATAAAAAAGGATTATTTATATTCGAAAAGAAACAGGATAGTTATCAAAGAAAATATTTATTAAAACCAGAATGTATGTTTGTTGTTTTTTAAGCAACTATGGAATATAATAATAACAACAGAACCCAACACGCCTCTCAACGATGCGGACCACGTTGGGTCTTTTAATTCTAAGGAGAAAAACGAATGGGAGAACTGAAACAACATCAACCATCGATGTCGATTGATGAACAAGTTGAAAATCTGAAATCGCTTGGACTTATCATTAATGATGAAGATTATGCCAGGGGAATACTAAATGATATTTCTTACTTCAGATTAATAAAGGCATACAGTCTGGGGGTTAAGCTAAAAAATGGCAATTATAATGAAGGTGTAACCTTTGAGCAGATTGTTGAGTTATATTTGTTCAATGCGAATTTTAGACAGATCATGTTTGCAGAAATCGAAAAAATAGAAGTAAACGTAAGATGTCGGATTGCAAATTATTTTGCTGATACATATGGTGTTCTGGGATATAAAGAGCCTGCGAATTTTGTTGATGAGGAGTACTTTAATACATTTTTAGAGGATATCAAAGAAGAACTTGGAAGGAATTCGAAAGCTCCGTTTGTCAGAAACTTTAAAGAAAACTATGAAGGTGGGGATTTGCCAATATATGCCTTGGTAGAGGTATTTAGTTTTGGCACGCTTTCAAAGTTTTATAAGAATATGAAGAATACAGACAAGAAAGTTGTAGCAAAAAGCTTCGGAATTGGTTATACATATCTGGAAAGCTGGTTAGAGAGTATCTCTTATGTGCGTAATATCTGCGCACATTATGGAAGATTATATAACGCAAAACTTTCAAAAACACCGATTCTTTACAAAGAATATTCACAAGCCGGTATCGGTAATAACAGGATATTTGGAGTGCTTCTTTGCATGAAGCATATTTTAAAAAATGATG
>CACZSY010000165.1 GCA_902783965.1 uncultured Lachnospiraceae bacterium | reverse complement strand
CCTTTCTATCAAATCTGCACGCCTGTGCCGGAATGTGCCCTTGTATCACCGCCGATAGATGTGTAATTCTAAACCTGCTCGTCTGTGCCGGGATATGCCCGTCCGCTTCACGAAACCTGACGCCTGATTCGTGTCGGCGTAAGCAGACAGATTCTATTTACTGCCCGGATATATGCTCTGCATCAGAAGCTTTTCCGGATAAATATATCCTCCATCGAAGAAATAATGGTCACGGCCCGTACCTATTTTTTCAAGATAAACGTAATCGCCCTTGTCATGTGAATTGTACTCGGCAGGCGCCACGCCGTCCTTATGATCGAACCACGCAAGCAGTTCGCCTGTCTCAATGTTCCAGATACTTACTCTCATCATCTCGTAATACAGTGTCTCAGTATGGGAAGTATCAGCCTTATCTACGTATTCAACCGGAATGTAACCCATTGATTCAGCCACGCCTATAACTATCGGAGCCTTACCCGAAGCTGCCTTCAAGGCTTTTTCGTTGGTAAATACGGTATCCGGCCAGCTCTTTTTAAGCTGTTTGACCGTCTCAACATAGAAATCATTTTTCAAAGCATTTTCTGTATTATATTCCGTGTAAGGACAATCTGTACATTCGTATTGAACGATAAGCGGTCCGTTAAGCTTGCCGGCATACTGTGTGGCCTTGGAAGCATTGATCTTCTTGGATGCGTTCAGGGTCTGTCCTGCAACATTTTTCTTAACCCATTCCTTTAGGTCTTTATCAGAATAGCTGTTGATTTTATCATAATATGCGCGGTATATCTGCTGTGCGCTGTCAAATCGCTGTGAAAGCTCTTCACTGTCAAACACAACATCCTCAGACAGATCGTTAAGTACGACATTATCCGATTCATAGAAGGCCATGGCGCTTATATTCTTAATACTTCCGTTGAAGTTGACATCTTCAAGTTCAGGACATTGGGAAAACGCGCCGCTGATCGTTTCTGTATCACCATTAAAATCTACGGTCTTTAATACGTCGCATCTGCAGAACGACTTGGATATCGTTCCCACATTTTTTTCAAACGAAACCGAGACAAGCTTTTTACACAGGGCAAAACAATCCTCCGCCGTATCCAGCTTACCTTTGAAAACTATATCCGTAAGATCCTTGCAGGATTGAAACGAACATTTTTTGATGGTTCCCACATCATCCGGAAACGTAAGTTCCGTGATCTTGCAGTCGGTAAAACAGAATTCATCTATCGTATCAACTTTGCCCTCAAAGGTTATCTCGGACAGATCATCGCAGTCCATGAAACAATTCTTTGAGATAGTTCCGACATTTCCTTTAAAAATTACCTTTTCAAGCGCTTCACATGAGAAACAGAATGAATCCGGCAAAAGCTTAACTTCACCGTTAAAGTTAACCTCTTTAAGAGCCTCCTGCTTATAGAAAAGACTGTAATTAATATATTTTTCATCTTCGGTACGGGATTCTTCAAGATCCACAACACCGTTGATATTAATTCTGGTCAGTGCAGTCAACTTTTTAAAAGACTCCATTATAGCAACTTTATCAAGCGCGTCGAAATTGATATCCGTCAGAGCAGCGCAGCCGTTAAATGAATTATTTATCGCTTTGATACCGGCCGGAATGCTTATGGATACCAAAGTTTCATTTGACGGATCGCCTGAATATGAAAACATATCATCAATAACCTCTATACCGGGGCTTACGGTAAGCTCCTTGATAGTCTTATTATCACTGTCTAAACATACAGCTTTAACAGGCAGGCCATCGTATTCAGACGGGATCACCACAGTTTCGGTTGTGTTTTCACCAATGACACAGACATATGCGTCAACGCCTTTAAGATTTTCAGCGATCGCCGGATAGCTCATATCAGCTTCATATTCTGAAACCTTTTTGAATGATAAGCCCTTAAGTGCCTCTTTATCTGCACTGTCTTTTTTCCCGGAATCAGTTGATTCACTTGACTTATTATCCTTCTTGTCAGAATCGCCAAAGCTGCTGCATCCGCAAAGGAGAACAGACATAACCAATACGACTGATAATAACATCACTAATGTTTTTTTCATGATCATTCCTCGTCTTTCTATATTTGATGATACTATTTTATTTACGTGTTTTCATTCACGCCGCTGTTTCAAAAACTCCATCATCGTCAGGTTTGTTTCGCCCCACCGCAGATAAAAGCGAGGGATACTCCAAATTATCTGTATATTCCTACTTTAACGTTAAGTTTTCCTTTTTTGCTGACTCCGAGTTCTCCGGTAAATTCAAACTTTCCATATCCTCTAACAGATATGATATCACCGTTCTTAAGGCTCTTTGAATTCTCGGTCAGATTTCTTCCATTTAAAAATACCAGCCCTTGAACGAACAGTTCCAAAGCTTTCTGTCTTGACAGATTGTAAACCTTCGAAATAACAGCATCTATTCTTGCTGTCGAAACCTGTATTACCTTTTCTTCTATAGTCGGAGCAGTTAAAGCGTCTGTGTTATCCGCTCTTGTGACCTTAACCGTCGTATGCTTCACTCTCGTCAGATTATCAATAATAAAATCTGCTATCGTGTCTTTGCAGAATACGCAGGCTTCTTTATCTTTTATAAAGATATCACCCAGCATCTCTCTTCTTATTCCAAGATTCATCAATGCTCCCAGAAAATCTCTGTGATTAAGATCATCTGCAAATTTATTAGCAAGCGGTTTTATGCTTAATGCGGTTATCGGAAATCCTTCTGAATACCCTATCTCATTTTCATTTCCGAATCTTATCATCTTACGTTCGGAAAGTTCGCATCCGCCGAACAGTTCAGGCGATGCGAAGCTTAAATCTTTTTCATTTTTATAAAACTCTTCCAGATCGGCACATGACATAAAGTCCGTAAATGTATACTTTGAATTATTATAGCTCCTTTTAGCCAGTTCTTTGAGTCTTTGTATCTCTTCCATATTTCATATTTCCTGCTTCCAAAACCTTGAAATAACATAAACTATCTGAATGACTTAAGATATTCTTTATGCTCATCAGAAACCCTGAAACTCTCTACTGCCTTCTGTATCGTCTTTTTATGTGTCCATGGTTCAAGCCTGCGTTCCTCGATATATATAAGACTATCGTCATATTTTTTCGCAAGCGCGGTTGCGAAGAACCATGCAACCATCATTTTGATGTAATAATCTTCTCCTTTTACAGAAGCCGCCCACTCAAGATATTCCGGTCTGAAATCCTCTCCCAAAAATTCATTCATAAGCATCCTTAGCCCGAATCTGATCGTATAGACATGTCCTGAACCGATCCATTTTTTAATAAGAGGGATCAGCCTGTCGTGATTCTTTGAGAACACCTTCGGGCTCGACTGGTCGCACACCGGCCAGCAGTCTATGTAAGGGAGAAATGTTTCCACTGCCTCAACACATTCATCAAAATCTTTGATCATTGCTATAAGAAAAAAATGAACAAGATTTTCTTCATAATACCTGTGCGGAAGCTTTGAAAGAAAATCTTCAGCCTCCCTGGTACCTCTTATCTCCTTTGCTATCTTTCGCAGATCAGGAGTTTTTACGCCCAGAATAGTTTCCTTGGGGATATCTGGAACGAGTCTGCTCTGAAAATCCCTGTATTTTTCGTTGTTGCAGACAACAAGTCTTTCATAAACCGTCATTTTATAAATCCTCTTTATTCAGTGATCATTTCCTTTTTATAAATCTGTATGTGAGCTCAGCTTTGACTCCATTCCTCAAGACAAATATTGATCTCACTCGGCGGGATCAGCACTCCGTAATTGAATGTTTTTCCATCAAGTGAAAATGAACCGCCCGGTACGGTGCCGGCCAGCTGCATCTTCTCATTAAACGCCGCCTTATACATCGTATCGTAGACTTCAACATTAAGAACATTCATATCCACTTTCGCTATTTTATTCAAACGTAAGAATGTCGACAAATCCAGTTACGTCAAAAATTTCCATAAGATCTTCATTTGCTCCGCGGATTACCATGCTGCCCTGCTTATTCATGATCTTCTGAGCTGAAAGAAGTACACGAAGTCCTGCTGATGAAATATATTCAAGCTTGCTGAAATCAAATTCAAGCTCATTTACATCACTGAGAGACGATTTTAATTCAGCATCAAGCTGTGGAGCTGTAGTTGTATCAAGCCGCCCTTCTACCTCTAATACAAGTTTTGAACCGTCCTTATTCTGGTTGATCGTCATTTTGGGTGACCTCCTTTATTATTTTATAAAATACATTATTTATCAGAAGCATCGGCTGCTTTTGATCTCAAAAAAGCATACCATAAAGGATGGGATCATCCCATGTGATATGCTTTATTATCATACATATTAAATTGCAAAAGGGCACAGTTATGCTGTTCTGCTGTTCTGCTATGTTATGTTCGATATCATCACAGCTCGGCATACTTGTCAACCCCGCTTTTTTAAAAATCACAAACATTTTTACAATTAGCTGTCTGCGTCCGCCAAAACACTTCTGACAATGATATTTTAGTATAAATTTACTGAAATATCAAGAGATTTTGAGAGTTTGTCACTGACATGTTGTCATGTATATTTAATAAGAAAGAGTTTCACTAAAGATCAGTTTCCGGGCTTAGAAGCGTTTCACCACAGTCGGCACTTGTCGGCTGTGTTTTTTAGTGCATAATTATCCGTGCGTTTTGGTGCATAATTATCCGTGCTTTTTTGTGCTTATTTAGGCGTGCTTTTTTGTGCATAACTATCCGTGCGTTTTAGTACATAATTATCCGCGCGTTTTTGTGCATAATTATCCGCGCGTTTTTGTGCATAATTATCCGCGCGTTTTTGTGCATAACTATCCGTGCTTGACAAATACAATTAATGTAATTATAGAATAATTAACTATTCTGAATAATTATTCAGAGAAAATATATTCAGAAAGAAACTGTCAAATATTTTTTAATATGATAAAAAATTTATCATAGTTACCGGTGATGATCTGTATGAGCCAAAGTGAACTACTACGCACCATAAAGTGGTGTGACTTCCAGTGAATAGTTCATATCGTTCTGTTTTCTTACATCGGGCAATTTCTGAACCCTTGAACTTTCACGCGCGAATAAGATGAAATAAAAACCTCTTTTGCCGTGGTAGACAAAGAACATATCTGAATTTTAAAATCGCAGATAATGTATATGACAACAGCCACGGTTATCCGTGGCTGTATGCTTCCCATTATTATTTCTCAATCAGATCTTCAATCGTGCAGCCCAGCACTTTTGCAATGCTGTACATCGTTTCTACGCTAGCTTTATTGATATCCTTGCGACGCTGTTCGTACATCTGGATCGAGCGAAGACTCACACCGGACTGCTTTGCAAGCTCCGATTGCGTGCAGCCATATAAAGTGCGGAACCGTTTCAATTTTTTCCCCGCGCGGGCGCCTGTTTCCGGCGCCCCCGGCAGCATTTTTCGCCTTTTCTTTCCTTTGTGCTGCTTTTTCGCCCCCGGGGGCGCCTGTTCCCGGCGCCCCCGGCAGCTTTTTTCGCCTTTTTATTTATTTGTGCTGCTTTTTCGCCCCCGCGGGCGCCTGTTTCCGGCGCCCCCGGCAGCATTTTTCGCTTTTTTATTGATTTGTGCTGCTTTTTCGCCCCTGCGGGCGCCTGTTTCCGGCGCCCCCGGCAGCATTTTTCGCCTTTTTATTGATTT
>CACZSY010000164.1 GCA_902783965.1 uncultured Lachnospiraceae bacterium | reverse complement strand
TTTGCCCGAAGCGGAAAGGATCCTCTCATTTTCCACTATATCGCATCCTATCCCTACGACCATGAGATGTTTCCCTTTCGTCCGTCCTTTGATTCCGCCGCGTTCATATTATAAGAAAGCCTCATCAGGCTTTCCGCCAGATGGACGTTTTCCACCACCACATCACCCGAAAGATTAAGGTCCGTAGGCGCGAAATTCCATATTGCCTTAACCCCCCATGAAACGAGGTCACTGGCAACCGCTCCTGCCTTGGACTTCGGAAGCGTAAGCGCGGCTATATTAATATTATTCTCTTTCACAAAGCTTTCCAGCTGCGACATCGGAAGAACATCCATCCCTCTGATACTTGTTCCGATAACCTTAGGGTCAATGTCAAAAAGCGCCCTGAACTTAAAACCTCTTTTTTCAAAATCGGTATAATTGGCTATCGCCTGTCCAAGATGCCCCGCTCCGATTATTATTACATTATAACTTTTATCAAGTCCCAGTATCTTTCCGATCTCCGAATAAAGATAAGAAACATTATATCCGTATCCCTGCTGGCCGAAGCCTCCGAAATTATTAAGATCCTGTCTTATCTGCGAAGCCGTGACTTTCATCTTCTCGCTGAGTTCTCTGGAGGATATCCTTACAACATCTTTTTCGAGGAGATCTCCGAGATATCTGTAGTATCTTGGAAGACGCCTTATAACGGCGGCTGAAATCTGTTTTTCTTCACACATATCCAATAAAACCTCCGTAACATATGCGGCAGGTATTAACCGCCGTGTATATGTTAAAAAAATATCATATTCATTAATTCATCATTATATGTGTCTTATACAACAAAGTCAATTGTTGGATATCTACAATTTTTTCTTCATCAGATCCGCTTTGCCCGTATCGGAAAAACCGTTTCTCCAACAAAATTTATCATTCTGTGGTAAATATAGAATATCCTGCTGTCTACAGTATATTCATCAAAGACATCTGTATCGTTATCGGAATGGACAAGACATACAAGCCTGAAATATCCTCCCATCATCGCAAGGTGCTGCCAGATATTCATATTATTATAACATGATCTGACAAGAATATCACTTTATTTTTTTTAGTCATTGTGTTATCATGACCCCAAAACGTCAGATGCTTCGGACAGAGCATCTCAATCACGATATCGGAGGTACCATGATCCTTTCATGTTCAAATGTCTGCAAAAGCTTTGCGGACGAAACTATACTGGAAAATATTTCTTTTAATATAAATGACGGCGAAAAAGCTGCTCTCATCGGTCCCAACGGCTGCGGCAAGTCCACTCTTTTGAAGATCATAACATCTCTGATGAGCGCCGACAGCGGTGAGATCACGTTAAAAAAAGACGCCGTGATCGGATATCTTGAACAGCATCCTTCCCATAACAGTGAACTGACGATCTACGAAGAGGTCAGCCTCGTTAAAAAAGATGTGATGGAGCTTGAAAAAAAGATCCGCGAATGTGAACTTCTCATGAAGGACGGCTCACAGTCCCTTGATGAAGTCTATAAGACCTATTCACGACTTACCGGCGAATTTGAAGCAAAGAACGGTTATGCCTGCAAAAGCGAGATTGCCGGGATACTCAACGGATTAAAGATCCCGAAGGAAGACTATGACCGGAAGGTAAGCACCCTTTCGGGCGGACAGAAAACAAGGGTCGCGCTCGGAAAACTGCTGCTTGAAGCTCCCGACCTTCTCATCCTCGACGAGCCTACCAACCACCTCGACATGGAAAGCATTGCGTGGCTTGAAGGATTTTTATCTTCTTATAAAAAGGCAGTACTTATTGTTGCGCACGACCGTTATTTTCTGGACAGAGTAGTCACAAAGGTCATCGGCATCGAAGGAAAGCGCGCATATACCTATAACGGCAATTATTCCGAATATGCCAAAAAACGCGCACTCGTCAGGGAGAGTCTTATCAAAGAATACCTTAACCGCCAGCGCGACATCAAGCATCAGCAGGAGGTCATAGAAAAACTCCGCTCTTTTAACAGGGAAAAATCCATCAAACGCGCCGAAAGCCGTCAGAAGATGCTTGATAAGATGACTCCTATCGAAAAACCCGTTGAATTTGACGAACATATGAAGATACATTTCAAACCCGGGATCGAAAGCGGAAAAGACGTTCTGACAATAGATTCCCTCTCCAAGTCATTCGGAAACAACAGGCTTTTCAGCGGTCTTTCTTTTGAACTTAAAAAAGGCGAACGGCTGGCGCTTATAGGAGCCAACGGCACGGGAAAGACAACTATCCTTAAGATAATCAACCATATAGTAAGTGCCGATTCCGGAACCATAACCTACGGTTCAAACGTGAACATCGGTTATTATGATCAGGAACAGCAGGTCTTAAATGACGAGAACAATCTCTTTGACGAGATCTCCGACGCTTATCCGGAAATGACGATAACAGCCATAAGAAATCTCCTGGCATCATTCTTATTTACCGAAGACGATGTATTCAAGCTCGTTGGTATGCTGTCCGGCGGCGAAAAGGGACGACTTTCCCTCGCTAAGCTCATGCTCTCCAACGCCAATCTGCTGATACTCGACGAGCCGACCAACCACCTTGACATCACCTCAAGGGAGATACTTGAAGACGCCCTGAATTCCTATGAGGGAACAGTACTTTTCGTCTCCCACGACAGATATTTTATCAACAGGACCGCGACCCGAATCATTGACCTGACCCGCGGACAGCTCATCAGCTATCCGGGAAATTATGATTTTTATATCGAACATAAAGATATATATGAAAACCCGGTTCAGGAAAAAGATACCGCCTGCGCCGAACCCGTCAGAAAGAATTCCGGTGATGACTGGAAAGAACACAAAAAGAATCAGGCGCTGGAGCGCAAAAGATTAAATGATATCAAAAAGCTTGAAGACGAGATCGAAACTCTTGAAAAGCGCAACGAAGAGATCGATGAACTCATGCAGCTGCCGGAGAACGCGGGCAGCGCAGCCGCCCTTCTTCCCCTTTGCAGGGAAAAGGAGGATAACGAAAAGCGCCTTATCCTCCTTATGGAACAGTGGGAAGAATTATCTTCTTAGACGATCCCTGCCTCAAAAGCATATCAGGATCTTACGATATTTCTGTCCCTGCCTGTTGTAAAATATTCGATATTTTTATATACCTCATCTATGCAGCGCGCCCTTGCTTCTGTCGCTGCCCAACCTATATGAGGCGTTATCAAAAGCCGTGTGCTGTCTTTGATCTTCATCAGAGGATTATCGATAGCTATCGGCTCTTTTTCAACCACATCAAGTCCTGCCGCCGCGATCGTTCCATTGTCAAGCGCTTTCGCCAGATCGGCTTCGTTCACTATGCCTCCTCTTCCAAGATTCAGTAAAACGGCGCTTTTTTTCATCTTTTCGAATTCCTTAAGCCCGAAAAGCCCTCTCGTATTTTCGTTCAAAGGTGAATGTATCGAGATTATATCGCTTTGCGACAGCAATTCCTCAAATCCCAGTCTTTCATATTTCTCACTGTCATGGCAGCCCGATGTGGAATAATAACATGTCCTGCATCCGAAAGACGCGGCGATCGATAACACCCTGCTGCCTATATTTCCAAGTCCAACAACAGAAAATGTCTTTCCTTCCAGTTCGTTAAAACTTCTTTCAAAGCTGCTGAACCTGCCGCATCCGCTGTATGCGCCGCTTTTAACGAAATCATCATAATAGCTTAATTTCTCATACAGATAAAAAAGCATCGCAAATGTATGCTGGGCTACCGCGGCGGTGGAATAACCTTTGACATTGGCCACTTTTATGCCCGCCCTGTTAACATATTCAAAATCAATATTGTTGGTCCCTGTCGCAGTAAGCGCGATGAGCTTAAGCTTTCCCGCGTCTTTTAACGTCTCTTCGTTCATCGGGGCTTTATTGGCTATCACTATATCCGCGTCTTTGATCCTGTCAGCTATATCTTTCTTTTCAGTTTTCTTATGATAAGTCACGTTGCACAGCTTCTCGAAACAGCTCAGATCCACATCATCGCCCAGAGAAGCCGTCTCCAGCATTACAAGATTATACATTTTCTACCTCAGCCTTCTGCCTTCATATCTTGATCTTGTCTTAAGACAGTGTTCAACATCATCAAATTTTTCCAAAAGTCCGCCGTTGCCGGGTACAAAATCAATACTTTCGGTAATTGCATTAAGGAGCTTTTCGGTCATCTTATTGCGAAGCGATAAAAGGACATCTCTCTTTTCTCCATATGTAGGAGCGTTAAGAAAACGTATAAGATCCGGATCCGGCTCACCCGTTTCATCGGTTTCCGGCTCCCCGCTTGTCTTTTCTACTGCTGTCTCCTCGTTTTTTCTGCCGGTATCTTCTTTCAAAACCGCCGTTTTCTTCACGGTCGTCTCCTTAGCCCTCTGCTCCTTTTCACCATTCTTTTGAGACGGAGCTTTTTCAGCGTCATCCTTCGCCTTTTCTTCTTTATCCTTATGGAACTGATTAATGCTGTCAGACGCGTCCCTTACGAGTTCAAACCGCAGTTTCTGCGGCGCATCCGGATACTTTTCCCTGTCCACCGGACTTATGAACATGTCATAAGGTCTGGCGCAGATACCGAACTCTCCGTACAGAGCCTGATAGATGACCATCCTCTCTCCTGTTTCCGAATGATAAGCAACACAGATGATCTGGTACAGATTTCCCTTAAAATGCCTGTAGATCTGCCCAGGAATAATTCTTGTCCTAACCATGATATCCTCCCGTATTGAAAAAATCACAAAATTATTACTAATTATTGTAACAAATCTGAAGAAAAAAATATACATATTTTTTATTGTTAGGGGTATTTATTTATAGTATAATAATTCAACAGTCAAAATTCATGACCCACTGAAAGCTTGCTTTCACGTGGGGAGATGAATTTCTGACTGCCCCAGATATGAGCATGGAGCGCTGCATCGCTGCGCGGGAATGCGAATATCGGGGCGGATTGCGAAAGCACGCAGTGCGAAGCAATCCGCTGAATTATTATTTTGGGTTCAAAATTCATGACCCACTGAAAGCTTGCTTTCATGTGAGGAGATGAATTATTTATTTTTTTGTTTAGATTCGGAAAGGAAACCGTCCATGAGTTCAGACAGACGAAATATCATATTAAGCATATGCGCTGTCAGCGCTGTTGTCATCTTTTTAATCCTCACCTTTGTCTTTCTTGTACGTGATGACACTCAGGGGGACATGCCTGCCGGTAATGATAAGCTTCTGAGCACCGACAATACATCAAAGCCTCTTACGGGTGATGAGAATGTCACTGATACCCCGGCTCCTGATACGGATACGGAAGTTCCGGATGAAAATGATAAGCCTGCAGATAACGATACGCCTGAGGATTCTGATACGCCAAAAGATACCGATCCTCCGGAAGATACAGATACGCCGGACAGCACTGACGAACCTGCATCAACCAAAGAACCGGATACCTCAGATAAACCGGCGGATACGAAAGCTCCTAAAAAAACAGAG
Organism: uncultured Lachnospiraceae bacterium; assembly: GCA_902783965.1. Lineage (GTDB taxonomy): Bacteria > Bacillota > Clostridia > Lachnospirales > Lachnospiraceae > RUG11200. Next base: position 8,143 of record CACZSY010000164.1, on the reverse strand, counting down.
AAAGCAATAGCTCCGGCTGCCACCAAAAAGCCGGCAGCCACCAAAAAGCCGGCAGCTACAAAAAAGCCGGCAGCTACGGCACAGCCTACAAAAAAGCCGGCATTTAATACACCGGGAGATACGAAATCCGTTTCCAACGCGAAGATAGACGAGTACTATTCCGAATCGGTATTTGTCGGTGATTCCGTAATGTACGGTTTCGATAAATACTGCATGCGTCAGAAAGGAAGCTTTCTCGGAAAACCTGTCTTCCTGGATGCCGGAAGCTACAGCGCAAGAAGCGCGTTAAAATCCGTTAATACACCGGGAACCGTGCATCCGAAATATAAAGGCAAAAAAGTCCAGCTTTGGGACGCGATAAAACAGATACAGCCTAAGAGAGTATTTCTTTTCTTTGGTTTAAATGATATAGGCATCAATAAGGTAGACGGCACTTATACCAATTACCTCGCCGTCATCAATAAACTTCTCGATGCCAAGCCTGACCTTGAAATATGCATAATAAGCACTACTCCGATGTACAAGGGCAGCGAGCTGAGAAATCTTAACAACAAGAATATCAACGCCTTAAACGCGAAGATGCAGAAATGGTGCGATTCAAACAAGAACGCTTACTATCTTGATATAGCAAGCAATCTGAAAGACAAGGACGGCTGCCTTGCCAAGAAATACTGTTCCGATTCATATGTACACGAAACCACCGCGGCTTATGAGATCTGGGTACAGTGCTTAAGGGAATTTGCCGCGGAGCGCATTCTTGAGTCAGAACCGGAGACTACCAAAAAGCCTTCCGCAAAACCGGAGACTACCCCGGCGCCTGCTGAAAGCAAAAAACCGGCCAAGACTGATGAACCGGCCAAGACCGATGAACCGGCCAAGACTGATGAACCGGCCAAGACTGACGGACCAGTCAAGACTGACGAACCGGCCAAGACCGGTGAACCGGCACCGACCGACGAACCGGCACCGACCGATGAACCGGCACTGACCGGTGAACCGGCACCGACCGGCGAACCTTGACAGGAAGTTTAAGACCGGCACCGACATATTACCGCTGCTGTTTACAAGCTCATAAAACAGCAGCCAATACTTAGATATATATATTAGAAAGAAGGTTAACATGGACTCACGAAAGTTTAATATCCTGCTTACTGCAGGAGCTGTCGCAGCTGTTGTTATATTCTTCTTCCTCACCTCTGTCTTACTGGTAAAGGATGAGGATGAAAAAACAGCTCCGGACAGTACCAAAAAAGAAGTATTGATCAACAATTCCGAAGAACCCCTGACCGGAGACAATGAGGTTAAGGACACCGATACTCCAGATCCTTCATCCACCCCGGAACCAACGGCTTTACCGGAGAATACCGAACCGGCAGAGACTACTGCCCCATCTGCAACGGCTCCGCCGACAGATGAACCTGAAGATACAGCCGCGCCGACGGACGAGCCTGAAACGACACAGCCTCCGACAACAGCACCACCGACGAAAGCTCCGACGAAAGCTCCGACAAAAGCTCCGACAAAAGCTCCGACGAAAGCTCCGACGAAGGCTCCGGCTACAAAGGCTCCGACAAAGACTCCAGCCACCAAAATCCCTGCGAAGACCACTGCGCCTGCCAAGACCGCAGCGCCTTCTTCAGAGGCTCCAACAGGAACAAGAAAGCCTGATAAGACATATAATTCCAAGGGAGAGACCAAAGGCGTTGCCAACGGAGAGATCGATAATTTCTATGCGCACTCGCTGTTTATCGGAGATTCCGTCATGTACGGTTTCCAGCTTTACTGCATGAGACAGGCCAAGTCCCAGAAAGATTTCCTCGGAAATCCTTACTTCCTTGCAGCGGAAAGCTTCAGCGCCCACAATGCGCTGCTTCCGATAACCAATACAAAGGCTCATCATCCAAAATATCAGGGTAAGAGCGTTCTTCTCTGGGACGGAGTCAGCCTTATACAGCCTGACCGCGTATTTCTGTTCTTCGGTCTCAACGAAGTCGGAAGCGGAGTTGACAGAACATATAATAACATCATGAAAGTCATCGACAAGATGCTTGAAGCAAAGCCGGATCTTGAGATCTGCATAGTAAGCACCACTCCTCTTCATAAGAGCGGCATCGAAAAGGGTGGCAAGAGAGGTCTTACCAACGCCAAGATAGAACAGCTCAACAAGAAGCTCAGAAGCTGGTGTGAAGACGGCAACGGATATTTCGTTGATGTCGCTTCAGCTGTCAAAGACGAGAACGGCTGTCTGTCCGATAAATTATCATCAGATAAATATGTACATATGACCAATGCCGGTTATGTTGTATGGGAAAATGTATTCAGGGAATTTGCAGCTGATATCATTTCATCTTCACAGCCTGAACCAACTCCTAAGCCGACTGTAAAACCAACACCGACGCCGGTTGCAAAGCCAACACCGACACCTGCTGCCGGTCCTACAGACGCACCGGAAGGAACTGCTCCGTCCAATACCGGGCAGCCGGAATAACACAGAAAAACATTAATACAGGTCATTAACAAAGAAAGGATATTATATAATGAAAAAAAAGATATTTATAACCACTCTCCTGCTTGCGGCCGCTTTAAGCGTATGTGCCTGCGGTAAATCTTCCGATGAAAAGGAGCCAAAGAAAGAATCCTCTTCAAAGACCGAAACACAGTCAAAAGATACAGGTTCAAAAGATACAGAGAATAAAAAATCTTACGAATCGCTCGCAAAGCTTTATGAGGATCTTGAAAAAAACGTTGAATTTGAACAGACTTTCGAAGCTCCTGAAGAATATGTGGAGAATGCTTTCGGCATCACTTCCGATATGTATGAGGACAGTGTGATATATATAGCAGACAGCGAACTTTCAGCCTGCACTGTCGCTATCCTTAAGACAACCGATAAGGATAATATGGAAACCCTTATAGAATTACTTAAGACATATAAAACTTCTAAAGAAGACGAACTTGAAGACTATCTCCCTGAACAGTATGATCTTGTTAAGGATTCAAAGGTTGTAACAAAGGGTGAATATGTATATCTTGTAATCTCGGATAAAGCATCTGAAATCACTAAATTTATAGAGGCAGCGCTGTAGGGCGCTGTCTTACCGTTATTTATAAGGAAAGGTTTTTACTATGGTTTTCAGCAGTATTTTATTTTTGTTCTTTTTTCTTCCCGCATTTATGCTGCTCTATTTTGCGGTTCCGTTCAGATTTAAGAATTTTGTTCTTTTGGTCTTCAGCCTGTTCTTCTATGCATGGGGTGAACCGATATATATCCTGCTTATGGTATTTTCTTCCATTGTGGACTACTGCAACGGACTCCTTATAGAGAAATTCAGATACAGGAAAGGTCTTAAGCACGTTTTCCTTATCGTATCGATCATCGTTAATCTGAGCATGCTCGGCTTCTTTAAATACGCCGATTTTGCCGTTAAGAGCGTCAATACCATTTTCCATATGAACTTCAATCTTCCGGGTATCGCTCTTCCGATAGGTATCAGCTTCTTCACTTTCCAGACCATGAGCTACAGCATAGACGTCTACAGAAATGAAGTTAAGCCTGAACATAATTTTCTTACTTTCATGACCTACGTATGCATGTTCCCGCAGCTCATCGCCGGACCTATCGTAAGATATTCGACCGTAAGCGAAGAACTTCATAAAAGGGATATCAATATAAAGAATTTCTGCAAGGGCATGATGATCTTCCTTGAAGGTCTCTTTAAAAAAGTCCTTATAGCCAATTCAATGGGTCTTCTATGGGATACTGTGAATGCTTCGAACGACATGGCCGTTATGTCCGCGTGGGTTGCCGCGATCGCCTACACCTTCCAGATATATTTTGATTTCTCCGGCTACAGCGACATGGCAAAGGGTATCGGCAGGATGATCGGATTTACCTATCCGGACAACTTCAACTATCCTCTTATCGCCGATTCCATAACGGATTTCTGGAGAAGATGGCACATGACGCTTTCCATCTGGTTCAGGGATTACCTCTACATCCCGCTCGGCGGCAACAGGGTGAGCCGTGTTAAGCATATCAGAAACCTCCTTATAGTATGGGCTCTTACAGGTCTTTGGCACGGAGCGGCGCTCAATTTCATACTATGGGGTCTTTTCTACGGAGTGATCCTTATCATCGAGAAATTCCTGATAGGAAAATATATTGAGAAGATGCCGAAGATATTAAGGCATATTTACTCACTCTTCATTATAGTATTCGGATTTACCATCTTTGTCTTTGATGATATTTCCAGATTCGCGTCATTTATAAAGATCCAGTTCTTTGCTTCCGGACACAGCCTTGTTAATGCGGAGTTCTTCAACATCCTTATCAACTTCGGCTTCATGTTCATAATGGCTGCCGTATTTGCCACGCCGGTATCAAAGAAAGTCAAAAAACTGCTCGCGGGTCTTAGATCATCTTCCGCAAAGATGACCGCCGCGATATTGAGCACCGCAGTCTATACGGTACTGTTCCTGATATGTGTCGCTTATCTTGTAAATGACAGCTACAATCCGTTCCTGTACTTCAGGTTCTGATGAAAGAAGGTGAGATTTGATATGGAAAAGAAAAATATACAGCCACAAAAAGATACTGCCGGACAGCCGTATGAATTTATGATACCTCCGGTCATCGTATGCATAGTGCTTGCGCTTTCGGTCTATTTCCTTGTCAGCGGAAGCAGGGAGTTTTCAGACAACGAGAACAGAAATCTTACTCAGTTTGAAAAACCGACAAAAGAGAATATCTTTGACAAGACCTTTATGGACAACACCAGCACATATCTCTGCGACCAGTTCCCGTTCAGAGACGGTTTTATCAATATTAAAACACAGTTTGAAAAGCTCACTTTCCACAACGAGATCAACGGCATCTATCTAGCCGATGACGGATTCTATATAGAGCCTTTCGAAGAGCCGAAAAACAGCGAACGTATCATAAAGATACTTAATAAATTTCCAAAGTCCTTAAAGAAAGCAAAGCCTGTACTCATGCTGGTTCCTAACGCCTGCTATGTATACAGCGAAAAGCTTCCTTCGCATGCGGTAAGCTTTGACCAGTCGGAAGTTATCGATATGTATTATGATAAGATCTCCATGGATCATATCGATGTAAGGGACATATTGAGATCCCATAACAGTGAAGACAATCTTTATTATAAGCTCGACCATCACTGGACCACTCACGGCGCATACCTTGCCTATACTCAGTATTGCAAAGAGAAGGGTCTCACCGCCACCAAAGAAGAAGACTATGATATCAAATGCGTGACCAAAGATTTCAGAGGAACTGTATTTTCAAAGGTCAACGACCTGTTTGCGGAGCCTGACAGCATAGACCTGTATTACTATAAAGATCAGGACTTAAACGTTGAATACAACCTTAAAAAGACTAAGAGTGACAGTCTCTACGCCCTTGAATACCTTGATAAGAAGGACAAATACTCGATCTTTCTCAATAACCTTAACAGTATCGTTACCATTGAGAATAAAAAAGCCGATACGGACAAAGAACTTGTCGTCATCAAGGACAGTTACGCCAACAGTCTCGTTCCTTTCCTGGTAAGCCATTACAGCAGGATCTATGTCTTTGATACGAGATACTACAAACTTCCTGTGAGCCGTTTTATCAATTCACATGAAAATGTTGAAGATGTCCTTATTTTATATAATCTGAACACAATGGACAGCGACCTCGGAATCAAAACAATTTATTAAAAAATTACAAACTTATCCCCCCGTTTCCTGTTTATTTATTGCAAAATAGTCAAAAAAGGATTATAATAGCAATTGGTAACCATTATAGGAATTCAGGGGGATTTTTTATGGCAATTTTTTCAAGATTTACTAACATGGTCGATAAGGCTGTAGAAAACCGTTACGACCAGAACCAGGCTTCTAATAATGCTTCTTCCTCTTCGGGACAGAATCCTGCCGTCAAGGAATTTCAGGTATCGGGCGGCGTACTGAGGAAATATACCGGAACGGATACGCAGGTCAATATTCCCAACAATCTCGGAATAACCTCTATCGGAGACCGTGCTTTTTTCAAAAGAAGCGATATTATCAGCGTCAAGATGCCTATGGGTATAACAAGCATTGGCAATTACGCATTTGCCGGCTGCGATAACTTAAGGCACATCATTTTTTCAAGCACTTTGAATTCTTTAGGCAACTATGCCTTTGAAAACTGCAGATCACTTGAGGGCGTAACCCTTCCCGATGATGTTTCTTCCATCGGAAGCTACGCTTTTTCAGGCTGTAAAAGTTTAACAAGAGCTACTCTTCCGGATAAGCTCAGAGCCATCAACAATTTCATGTTCAATAAATGTGAATCCTTGTATGATGTTAACATTCCTCCTACCGTTACCAATATAGGTTGGAGTGCTTTTTCAGGCTGCCAGAGCCTAACATCCGTTGAACTGCCTCCTACCGTTACCAATATCGGCAATAATGCTTTCCAGAACTGCGGATTTTCAAGATTCGTGATCCCTGACAGAGTCAGCGCGATCGGCGAGGGCGCTTTCTTCATGTGCCAGAATCTTTCCGAGATAAGATTTGCAGGCTATAACGGGAACTATGTTATCGAAAACGGAATCTTATATAACAGGGAAAAGAATACGCTGCTCCTTTATCCGGCAGCCCTTAATCCTGAAGTTGATACCTTTACTCTTCCTGCAGGAGTCGCATCTATCGGATACGGCGCGTTTTCAAACTGCAGGCAGTTTAAGAGTATTGATCTTGGTACCAATCTTATCAAGATCGACGGCTGCGCATTCTTCGGCTGCAGCAGCCTTACAAAGATTAAAGTTCCTGACAGCGTTATCTCCATAGGAAAGAGCGCTTTCCAGAAGTGCAGCGACCTTATTTCGGTAACTCTTCCGTCATCGCTCACCACGATCGAATCCGGTCTTCTCTCAGGCTGTGAGAATCTGGTTATGTGCGATATACCTGAGAATGTCAATACAATAGGTCAGATAGCATTCTTCGGCTGCACAAGCTTAAGTAGCGTTGTTATCCCTGATCGCGTAACCACCATAAGCAGAGACGCTTTCAGCCACTGCAACAGTTTAAGAGAGGTTGAAGTTGGAAGAAATGTCACTACGATCGACAGAGGCGCTTTCGGACACTGCGCTTTCTTAGAGAAGATCACTATAGATGAGAATAATATGGAATACTGCGACAGAGACGGAGTTCTCTTCAGCAAGGACGGAACCAATCTTCTCTGCTATCCTGCAGGAAGACATGACGACACATATACGATCCCTGACGGCGTTACAATAATCTCTGAATTTGCTTTCTGCGGAGCCAATAACCTTGTAACACTTAATATACCGTCAACGATACATGTCATCGGAACCTCCGCATTTGCAGAATGCGTCAAGCTTTCCCATGTATATATAGCTGAGAATGTATCTAATATCGGTCCGTTTGCATTTAACAAGTGTAAGAACCTTGATTTTATACTTCTGCCTTCATCGATCCGTTCAATCGAGTCCAACTCGTTCTCTGAATGCGATAAGCTCACTATCTTCTGTGATCCTACCTCATTCGGATATAAGTATGCTATGGATAATTCGATCAAATGGTCGTCACTTGCTCCGGAAAGAGTTTCCGGTATCTCTCTTGTGAAGAGTACCCATAAATCAATAACTCTTACCTGGAACCCTCTCGAAGGCAAGGTTGAATACCATTTATTCATCTTCGATCAGGCTAAGAACAGTTATGAACTTGCCGGAAAGTGTACCGGCAATGAATTCACATTTGACTATCTGAAACCGGGAACACTATATCTCATCAAGATCGCAGCCTGCAGGATATTCAACACCGGAAAGTTCATGGGTTCATATTCTGATGAGATCAGTGTAATGACCAATCCTGGCAAGGTAGAGAATCTAAATGCCAAGATGAATACCATCAACAGTATCATCCTTTCATGGGATCTTGTTCCTACTGCCAATGAATATCAGGTATATATGCTTAACGGCGAGACCGATAACTACGATCTCCTTACCGCTACAAAGACCAACAGAGTTCTTCTTACAGGTCTTACACCGGGTACCAATAACCAGTATAAGGTTATGGCGGTAACCAATTATAATTCCCTTAAGCTCAACGGTCCGTTCTCGGACGTTCTGTCTAC
>CACZSY010000163.1 GCA_902783965.1 uncultured Lachnospiraceae bacterium | reverse complement strand
TTGTTTTTGGGGAATCTTTACACCGCCCCTGTGCATCAATCGAGTAGGAGGGGGCTTTCCCGCTCCTACTCGCCTGCGCCGGGGTGCTCCCGGCAACAGCCGGGAATCTTCCTTGCGCACCCCGTGTGCATATAAAAAAACGGGTAGGATGTTTTTCCATCCTGCCCGGTTACATGATCCTCAGGCCGCATAGCGGCATAATCTATATAAATTTTCTTCTGGCTGACTTTTTAGCTTACCCTTAATCTGAACTTCTGTATAGACTTCTCGTCGTCCACATCAACTTTCTCTATGTCTGCTCCGAGGCTCTGAAGCTTGCCTTCAAAATCCTCATATCCTCTCTCGACATATTTTATCTGATCTATGGTAGTAAATCCGTCCGCGCATAAAGCTGCGATGACCAACGCCGCTCCCGCCCTTAAGTCAGGTGCGCTGAGCGCTGCGCCGCTTAACCTCTCTACGCCGTTTATGATAGCGACATTTCCTTCAACCTTGATAGAAGCGCCCATTCTGACCAGCTCGTCAACATATTTATATCTGTTCTCAAATATGTTCTCTGTCACGATACTCGTTCCGTTGCCCATAGCAAGAATTGTTGCCATCTGCGGCTGCATATCAGTAGGGAATCCCGGATACGGCTGTGTCTTGATCCTGGTGTGTCCCGGACGTGAAGACGCGCTTACTCTGATCGCCTCGTCAAATTCTTCAACCTGTGCCCCGATCTCGATAAGCTTTGCGGAAATGGCTTCCATATGCTTAGGGATCAGATTCTTGATGAGAACATCGCCTCTTGTGGCAGCAGCCGCAACCATGAATGTGCCCGCTTCGATCTGGTCAGGTATGATAGAATACTCGCTTCCGTGAAGCTTCTCAACTCCGCGGATCCTTATAACATCTGTTCCGGCACCTTTGATATTGGCGCCCATGCTGTTCAGGAAGTTCGCAACGTCAACGATATGCGGCTCCTTTGCAGGATTCTCTATTATTGTCTTGCCCTGCGCAAGCGCTGCCGCCATCATGATATTGATAGTAGCGCCGACGCTTACAACATCGAGATATATGTGATTGGCAATAAGCTCTTTAGCCTGCGCCTTTATCATTCCATGTTCGATAACAACCTTAGCGCCCAAAGCCTCAAAGCCTTTTATATGCTGGTCGATAGGTCTGCTTCCTATATCGCAGCCTCCCGGAAGGGCAACCTGCGCGCTCTTATACTTTCCGAGCAATGCTCCGAGTAAATAATAAGAAGCTCTTATCTTATTGATAAATTCATAATTTATTGAAAGTGAATGGATCGACTTACCGTTGATCTTAACTGTATGGGCGTCCACCCTGTCCACATATGCTCCTATATCAGCTATGGCCTGAAGAAGAACATTTATATCCCTGACATTAGGAAGATTCTCTATAGTAACGGTCTCATCAGACATTATAGCCGCCGCAAGAATTCCGAGCGCCGCATTCTTTGCTCCGCTTATCGTTACCTCTCCGGCTAAAGGCTTTCCGCCTTTTATTATATATTGCTGCTCCATCGCACACCTCTAAATCTAATATCCACACCGGCGGAACTTTCCGCCGTTAATCAAATATTCTCACTGAAGCGGAACTTTCCGCCGTTGATCAATATTCTCACTGAAGCGGAACTTTCCGCCGTTGATCTATTATCTGTTCTATCGGACTGTGAATTGTAATGCTTGAATACAGATTATATCATACTCTACGGATTTGTAAACCCATAAATTTGTACATTTTTCACATAACCAGTTCCCTGTTTTGATACAAATTGACTATGCGGCTCACCAATTCTTCTATATCCGCGCTCTCGGCTTCCACTGTTATATCCGCATATTTCTCATATAACGGGCACCTTTCCTCGTAGAGCATCTTAAGATCCTGACCTTCTTTGAGCACAACGCCTCTCTGTCTTATATTATGCAGACGCTTTGAAAGTGTTTCATAGGAAAGCTTTATATATACCACCGTTCCCAGGCTCTTTAATCTTTCCATGGCTTCTTTGCCGTAGACCACGCTGCCCCCGGTCGCGATTATACTGTTATCGGCTGTAAGGTCGGAATTTATATCGTTTTCTATCTTAATAAATCCTTCAACACCCTCCTGCGCTATTATCTGCGAAAGAAGTCTTCCATCCTTTTGCTGTATCACAAGGTCGCTGTCAACGAACTGTTTTCCGAGCACCTTGGCAAGGATAACTCCCACCGTACTCTTGCCCGCCGCCGGCATTCCGATAAGGACAAGACTATTCATCCTCTTCACCCGTTTTCTTTCTGTTTTCAAAATAAATAAATCTGTCAATGGCGTCGAAAATGTCCTTAAAAGTCTCCTTCGGCGCTTCGTCTATATACCGTTTAAGAATGTCTGTCTGCGCCTGTCTCTTGTATCTTCCGTAGAAGATATCAAACAGGTTATGCCCCCTGACATATATCTTGATCGTCTCCATGTTCTTAATAAGATCCTGCTTGGAATTGATCCTCACATTTGTAGCCTTGAACATCCGCTTGGTGCTCGAAAGCTTGTAAAGATAATCCTTGAACTTTCCGTATAAGATAGTATAGAAATCATCCACGGATCTTACCACGCCTATCTTTGTCATTACCTCCGGATCAAGGAAATAATTTTCAAATGAATAATATTTCAGTATCAGCACATTCTTAGGCGTTACTCTCGGCAGCGTATCAACGTCTTCCTTTGCCCTTGCCTCATAGTAGCTGCAAAGCTGTCTTATAAGGTGGTTCGGATTCTTTCCGTCGCTATCCCTTATCATAAGGAACTGGTCCTTAAGATAAAGCTGGTTGATGTATTTAAGATTGGCGTAAGTCTTGATATTGGTGCAGCTGTTGGTCGCTACGATAGAAACCCTCATCAGCTTGCCGTCCTTATCAAAGACCTCGGAATAGTATTTTTGAAGCAGG
>CACZSY010000162.1 GCA_902783965.1 uncultured Lachnospiraceae bacterium | reverse complement strand
ATCTGAGGTGTCTTATCTTCAATTGCTTTATATTTTTCATAGCTGGTGTTGGTTATGAATGCTGCACATGACTGCATCGCCCGCATTGACTTAACAAACTCATACTTGTCTCCGGGATTCGAAAGCTCATATTGGACATTCGAAAGCTTCTTATTGATAAGATCTCCGGGACCAAATTCGTTTATCGCTTCCCTGAATTTATCATTTTGCGACAGCTGTGTGAAAATCTGCTGATACTGCTGTAATTTTTGAGGATCCTTCATAAGCTCGTCATAAAACTTTCCAAACGGATCGTTTGCAATCTCCTGAGTTGCTGCCTGCATCTGTTCATTAAGCTCTTTATTATCCTCTGTATGCAACATATCATACAGATCATTTTTATCGTTGTTTTCCAGCATCTGTACAAATTCAGCGGAATTCCTTATGGTTTCGACTTCTGTCTCGTGTTCATCGCTCTCCAAAGCCTGTTTCTGCTCATCGAAAGGAAGAGCTTTAAGCTTCTCAAGCCACACCATCTCTGCGGCAGCTCTTCTCATTTCTTCACTGCCGATTTCAATTTCAAAGACATCTTTCTTTAAACGCTTAATCTCCCTTTCTGCAGGAGATATGGTAAGCTCTTCAAATTTTTCCTGCATTGCACCGGCATAACCGTGGTTTTTGCCCATTTCAAATAATCTGTCAACCTGCTCGTCAGAAAGCTTGTTCAGTTCTTCTCTTGCAGAGCTTATCTTTTTAAATAAATCATCACCAACTTTATTAAACAGTCTGCCGTCTGAAAACAGGGCAGAACTGCGGCCTGCACCAACGGAGCGACGCGCACCGATGATCTCGGCAAGGCAGGCTCTTTTCTTTTCCGGAGTGTCAAATTCACCTTTTTTCATTCGCTCCTTTAATTTGGTGACACGTCCGCCTGCTAACGGAAGCGCCTCGTAAGGACAATCCTCAGGTATATGGTCGAGTTGTGAGGTATAGGTACGCAGGCTTTTTGCCAGCTCTTTTCCGTCGTCTGCCTTAAAGAACTGCTGGATCAGCTTATCTTTACCGATCGTATTGCAGATACCGGCAACGTGATTTGAATAAAAATTTTTCTTCTGATTCAAGAATTTATCCAGAGCCTGATTAGTAGATTTTTCATAAAGCTTTGCCTTTTCAAGAGAATAGCCTGTAAGAAGAGTGGCAATGTCTTCGTTAGTAATGGTTTCTCTGGTCTTACCGCTGTTACGGATCTTTTGTTTAATACTTTCAACCTGTCTTTGAAATTCTTCGATCTTTCTTTTTGGCATGAGCTGATCCTCCCGTGAAAAAAAACTCTTTTGTCTCACTAATTGTATTATAGGAACAAATAGGAGAGATTGCAAGCCGGGGAAATGGAGTTTGTCATTGTTTCGTCACAGGTTTTAGTGTAAAATAGTTTCAGATGCTTATTGAACGTGAATAGTATTATTTAAAGGTTCAGTGTGTTAAGAGTAAAATAAAAATGCAGGTCAAAAGTCATCACGCACTGAAAGCTTGATCTCAAGTGAGTGAACCACTTTTGATACTAAAATCAATCAAGAGGTGCGTTATGGGACATGGATATCAGAATAAAGATCTTACGCCTGAAGAAAGGCAGCAGAAACGTGATGAATATGTGAATATCTGTATTAAGAATTCCATCGAGAGTCTTAAGCAGCATACAAAGATGGCCAAGACTGCCAGTATGCTCGAGAACCGTAAAGACGGGATCAATTACGGTGCCATTATCGAGAGGGCTGAAAAGCTTCAAAATGATCCGGAGAATGAAAAGCTTCAAAATGATCTTTTTGAGTATCTTAATTCTGCGAATAAGAAAACTAAATATGCTTATCCTGATTTTATCAAGACTCTCGACGTATATCTTGAATATAAATTTGCCCGCAAAGGTATGAATGGGAAGGTTATAGAAAAGCTTAATAAAGAGATTGACAAGCAGGTCGACTTAAGACAGGTGCTTATTGGTACCAAGGTTGTAAGGAAGGGCGTCGGTGAAGGACGGAAGGATGTTACCGAGAATCTTTCAGATGCTTTATCTAAGGAGCTTGGAATCTTGAAAAAAGTTATCGGAACTTTTAATGAAACCAAGGTGGATTCCGATTCAAAAGAGTTTGTGGATCTTAAAGAGTCAGCGACTGCATATGCAAAGAAGCTCAGTACGATAAAGAAACATATCGACAACAAAGCATTTACCAATATCCCGAAGAAACTTTCCGAAGCAGGCAGCAACCGGGAAGCATTTGTTGATAAATTGAATGCGTACATTGAACAAAAACATAAAGAATATACTAACGATCCACAGGGACTTAAAAGTGATGTGAAATATGTGACTTCCCTTAATCTGCAAAAGGTAAATGCCGATTATAAAAATGCGGTTGTTGAGCATGCAATGGATAACATGAATATCGAACAAGAACAGCTCGAGGCGATAGCAAAACTCGAACAGGAGAAAGAGGCACAGAGAATATACCAGCTTCATTTGCTGCTTGCAATGAAGGAAAAGAAGGAAGAATATGAACTCGGCGACATTCTCTTAGATCTGATCGACGAGATCATAAAAGCGGACGATAATGCGAGAAAAGAAATCAGAAAGATGATCGAAGAAGAGGATGAGTTAAAGGATGATCCGGATGATGTGAGCCTTGATATCAATAACACTGAAGAAGATAAAAAAGAAGAAAAAGATAAAAAAGTAGAAAAAGACAAAAAAGAGCCTGATAGGGATAAAAAGATACAAATACCTGTTAAAGAAATAAGTGCTGTCAGTTTAAAACCGTAGTTTTTATACGTAGGCAGATATAATTATGAACACTGGAGGATAATGCTGCAGCCTTTCAGAAAATCTAAGAAAGGTACATATATAATTAAATGCGAGGTATGAAAGACAGGCGGGACATTAATAAGATAAGACTGATATATTTGATAGCGGTGATAACGACGCTGTTTTCCGTATTGTTTGTTACGGTCGTTGGCGATACTTACGAGGTTCACACGAATACATTTTTTAATTACGACGTTAGACTCTCAAATGTAAGCATGAGTATCGATGGAGACGAGATTGTCAGACTTACGGACTATATGATCGATGACAGAGAGCTGGTATTTAGACTTGAGTCGTTAAAGAGCGGAATCGCAACAGTGAAGATAAATGCAACCGTGGAATATGACGGGGACGACGAGGTGACCGGTTTTAAAGGAGATGAAAAGGTCGACACCGGAGAAGAAACGGCCAGAACGGGAGATGAAACGCTCGGCACCGGCGACGATACCTCCGGAATGGAGCAGCATTTT
>CACZSY010000161.1 GCA_902783965.1 uncultured Lachnospiraceae bacterium | reverse complement strand
TGTAAGGTTTTTAAAAATAGATGTGTTGCATAACGTGCTGACAATTCTAATGTGAGCTGCTTATACTCTTCAAAGAAATCCTCTATCCACTCTCTTTTGCGAAATTTTCGAAGTGCTTCAAAGGTTTCTTTCTCTTTGTTTGATACAAGTAGGAACACACCGTTATACTTCTTGGCGTGTTCCACTTCTCCTTCTCTATCTCCATTTTTTAACAAAACCACCGGAGTTTACGAACTCCTGCAGTTTTTCTGAAACTTCTGTGCTCAGGCACGGCGTTTTCCCGAAACTTTAATTCTCAGGCACGGCGCTTTCCCGAAACTTTGATTCTCAGTGCGGTACTTCAATCTTCGGAATGTCATGCTCCGGCGGTCTGTGACCGTTTTGCAGTTCTCTTTCATTCTGAGCCTGCTTTTTAAGTCTCGCGTTCTCTGCCTGGATATCTTTAAGGTTATTCTGAATGTCCGCAACAGACTCCTTTACGATCTCTACCGCTTTACCCTCGAAAGCAAACTCACCGATAGTTCCAGTGCCGATATATTCTGTAGCCTTCTTAAATGCAGGAAGCTTCTCGACCGCCTTGCCGATCTCTTCCTCCGAAGCGAGCGGAAGCTTCGCTCCGTTCTTTTCCATTATTCCTATGAATTTTTCTGTCGCTATGTCCTTAATACATTTTACCGCATCTTCACGTTTTTCGCCTGTCAGCGGCTCGCCGTTCCTTATCATATCGTGAAGCTTTGTAACTGCTGTCTTTGCTTTATCAAGATAAGTCTTATGTACAGGAGAAGCAAATGTCTTCTCATTCTCATATTTACTTACAGCTTTATCCTTCATCTTATCAAGATTGCCCGGAAACTTTGCTTCCATGTCTTCGTATTTCACATCGGCTATAAGCTGTTTTTCCGTAGGTATTCCTTTGATCTCAAGCTGTTCGTGCAGTTCGGCGGCGTCCGGATGATCTATCAGCTGAACGTCTTTGAGTGCTGAACCGTCCAGAAGTTTCTTTGATATTCTGTTAAAATCCTTACTCTCACCTATTTCAGTACACTTTTTCTGGATTTCTTCATTCTGTCTTGCAATAAACTTATCTATCTGGAAGCGGTTTCTGTCTTCATCCGTATATCTGTCGGTATATGGTATATTTCCTTTAGCTTCCTTAAGCTGATCCATTCTAAGCTGCGAGATTTTGCTTATTATAGAATGCATCACCATAGGATTTCCTCTTTCGGATTGAAGCTTTGGATTTTCCTTTAATAATCTGACTTCGGTTATCTGCTGTGCCTTGTCATTAATAATATCATTCAATGGTCCCGAACTTGCATTGTTGGTATAATCCGAATATTCCTGATATGTCATATTAGGATTATCTTTCTTGATGAACTGCATAAGTTCCTGTTCAAAATGAGTCTTCTCCTGCCATATATCATGGGATACGTTCATCAGCTTCTGGAACATCATCGTATTCTTATTATACATGAGATCCGGATCGGAGATGTCTATGCCCTTCTCGGCTTCATTGATTAATCCCATAACAGCTTTCTGACCTTCATACATCTGCTCCGCAACCCATTTCCTGTCGCCGGCTTTAAGTTTTGTAATAACTTCATCAAAAGTCTTCTTCTTTTCTTCCTTAAGCATATCGGGATCAAGGAGCTGTTCCATTGTATATTTTCCCTTGCCTTCTTTCGCGAGTATGGCAATTGTCAAAGTATGGGCCGCCGACCTCTGGGTGGAAATTTGCTTTTTCAGGGATTCTGAATCAAGATCGTTTTCCTTGTACTTTTCGCCGAAAAATGTTTCCCTTGCCTTGGAACCCACCAAACCGAAATCATACTTTTTAAAATCTTCTTCTCTTTGCTTCCATCTTTCAATCTCCGCTCCGGCTTTCTCTTCGGAAGTCATTTTTTCCTCAGGCGCATCCGCTTTCTTTATATTATCCCTCTGCGTCTTTCCTTTTAACTGCATCTCGTCAAGCATCTCGTCGCGAAGCTTGTCGTCTCTTTCTATCTCCCTCTGATTAAATGCCTGTCTGACCGACCTTAAATTCGTTCCCAGATGTCTGCGCAGCTGCTGCACCGCGTTAACTCTTCCCTCGGCATAATCTCCGTCTACAACCTTCTTATAATCAAGATATTTTCCGCCGAGTTCATAGGTCTTTTGGGATAGCCTGTCGTATTCGGCAAGCTCCTTGTCAGTCGCGTCTCCTTTTTTCGCCATCTTCTCTGACAAAGTCTTAAGCTTCTTCATGGATTCCTTAACATCTTTAAACTCGTCCGAAGATGTCTTGTACCATGCGTCATTATCGGTAAGGGTCTTATACATGCCGGAAATGATGCGCGCGTTTTTTTCAAGATCTTCTTTGCTTAAACCCGCTATACCGTAATCCTTTGCATCCTTTTCGTATACAAATTTCGTATCGGTTACAGCCTTATGAACATTGTCCCTTATCGCAGACATTTCTTTTTCATATTGTTTTTCACATCTTTTGTTGATCTCTTTGGCAGCCTCAGGAACCTTGACGTCAGCATACTCTTTCGAGAGTGTTTCCTCTCCAATATCGTTCAGCATCTCCGTTATATCTTTCTGATTGTCTGCTTCCACAAGATCTTTATAACGATCTGAATTAACTATTGCCTTATGATACAGTTTATGAAGCTTTTCAACTCCGTCAGGTTTCGCAAGTATGGCCTGAATGTCGCTGACATGATATTTTCTGTATGTATCAGCTATATCGCCTCTTGCGATCTGAACCTCTTTAACATCTTCAAGGTCTCCCTGAAGGGTATCGGAGGTTGAAGCCACGACTTCATCTTCCAGAGTTTCTATGCCTATATCATTAAGCATCTTAGTATATATTTCATATCTCTTTTTCTCGCTGTCAGCTATATCGATAGCATTTATATGCGTTAAAAACTTGTTGAATAAGGTTTCTTCCACAAGTTTCTTTCTTTCAGAACTGTTCGGCTCAGGAGGGTCGTTGATAAGCTTATTCCTGTTTTCAGCAAGTTTACCCATAGCTTCATGCGACTTGCCTATATTGATCATTTTTATGACTTCAGTTTCCGCATACCGTCCCGTACCCTTGCAATTAAACGGAGGCTGTCCGTAAATCTTTGAAGCAAATACCAGCGACTGAACCTCATTGGAATTTATAGGTTGTTTAAACGAATCCGACAGCTTATACTGACGTGAGGAACGTATCGCGGCATCCAGAAAATCATTCACCATCTTCTGTGCCTTTTCCGGCTTGCCGTTCTTGAAATCTTCTATCGCATTCTTTGCTTCCTGTCTTGCCTTCGGCAAAAGCTCTTTGAATTCACCTACACGGCTGTCACCTCCGACCATGTTCTCCATCAGGCATGTAGAGTTAAAACCGAGAATATCCTTCGAACCTCCGGCTGAAGAAGATGTCAGGATATGATCGCTCATTCTGTCAGGATTAAGCGCGGCTCCCATCATTATGGCAACAACCATATCCTCGGAAAGCTTTCCCTGTGCGTCGAGCTTGATATTATCATAATTTTCTTTATTCGGAAATGCAGGAAATGAATTTGTCGCTTCAAACATCTTTCCGTTTGAACCGAATCTTTCCTTCAGCAGTGTATACTCGCTGTTAAAATAATCGGCTCGTCTTTTAACATCTTGAGTATTTTCGTTTAATTGATTCTGGCTTAATTGCCTGTATTTTTTTCTTGGCATGATATTCTCCTTTATCTGGAGGCCTTCCGGTCTTTATAATTATTATTGCGACTCAGCTTTTGGTCTCCTGCCTGTCTGAGCGGCAGTTCTTTTTTTTACTGTAAAGTATACACTTTCTTCTATGACAAAGTAGTGACAACGCGCCTCTGATCCCGCGGTTTCAATCCGCGCCCCTCAGCAGCAAGAACCGTTTTACTGTTCTGACCCTGTTTTTATCATCTTACGGTTCTACCCCGGGTATCATTTCACGGTTCCGGCTACCCTGTAGGCGATATTCTGCCATAAGTGCGCGAACTATCTCTATTGTGTTGGTCCTGGCATTATTATTCCTTGATTCTATAATACCCGTCACAACCCCTTTAAGGTCTACGGATATCTCGTCTTTGATCAAATTAACCGTATTATCTTCATTCCAAAGCTTCTAAAACTCTTGATCTTCAGTTTGTCCCCGAAATAATGCCGCCGCCTATGACAAATCCTTCATCATCATAGAATACAGCCGACTGCCCCGGGGTCGCGGCTCTTACCGGATCATCGAAAAGGATCCTTAATGTATCGCTGTCCGCCATCTCTATCACTGCCGGCTGACCTTTGTGCTGGTATCTTATCTTGACTTTGCAGCTGACAGTCTCACCCTTTTTAAGCACAGGAATACTCATAAAATTTAAGTCCGTACAATAGACCTCTTTATGATACAGCGATTGTTCATCGCTTAATACCACCTCATTGGTTCCTACGCGTATCTCCTTTACGAATGCGGGACGACCGAGCGCTATTCCGAGACCCTTGCGCTGACCGACGGTATAATGGTAGATGCCTTTATGCTTTCCGAGAACATTTCCCGCTTCATCGACAAACATTCCTTCTCCCGGAATTATGATTTTCGTAAGATTGTTTTTCTCGGATACACTTCCTGTTAAATCCATTCCCCCGGCTGCATCTTCCGCACTCATATCTTCCACATTCACATTTCTTTCATTCACATTTTCTGCATTCATTCCCTCGTTTGTATTTCTTATTTTCGAGGCAGCTACAGTTTTTTCTATATAATCCGCATAAGCATTCGCAGTTTTGGCACTTGCAGCAGCTGCAGTTTTTTCTATATAGTCCGCATAATTTCCGTCTGTAACAAAGCAGACTTCCTGCGAGTCCGGTTTGGAGGCTACAGGAAGCTTCGCGTCTTCCGCAATCTTTCTTACTTCACTCTTGGAAAGACTGCCGAGAGGAAGCAGCGTTGCCGCAAGCTGTTCCTGTGAGAGCCTGTATAACATATAGGCCTGGTCCTTTTCAGAATGTGCGGCCTGCTTTACAGTATATCTTCCGTTATCAAGCTTAACTATAGAGGCATAATGACCTGTCGCAACATGATCTGCTCCGACCACTTTCGCGTAATAAAGCAGCCTCTCCCATTTTACGGTCCTGTTGCATACAACGCACGGATTAGGCGTACGTCCGCACAGATACTCGTTTGTAAACGGATCTATAACATTATTCTTAAATTCCGTTGTGCAGTTTACCGGTACATATTTTATTCCCAGCTTATTAGCCACATTTCTTGCATCGTCAATGTCACAGCAGCGTCCCTGTGAACCATCCTCCGCCTGCCATGTGCGAAGCGTGACCCCGATCACTTCATAGCCTGCTTCCTTTAAAAGATATGCCGCCACTGCGCTGTCCACTCCTCCGGACATTCCTACAACTACTTTTTTCAACTCATTTTCCTCCATGAGACATTGATCCTCCGGTATGCGATCACGACAAGTCGTTTTACCTTTTGACCCTGCTGTCATCATTATCCTCACCACATTTATTCATTTTTCAAAATTGTCCCGCCCGTGGTCCAAAGCTCCACTTCTTTATTATGCTCATTTTTTTGCTCTGCCCCTTTGAGAATTCCTGTAATAATTGCTTTTAAATTCATACATTCTCTTATCCGCAGCTTTCAATATCAAATCAAGCTCACTAAATTCACTGACCATAGCATAACCGTAAGAAATGGAGATGCCGTTAACATATTTTCCTTTCCAACCGCCTGTTGATATTTCCAACTGCTGCAGGCAGCCGTTTATATATTCTTCATTTTTATTATTTATCATCACACAAAACTCATCGCCGCCGATACGGTATATCAAATCAATACCGGCAAAGCTTTTCCTAAGGCATATCGCCGAACCTGTTATCAGTTCATCTCCGGCGTCATGGCCGAGAGTATCATTTATCTCTTTCAGGCCGTTGATATCCGCCATGATCACACAACAATCAGCAGGCAGTTTTTTCTCCATATCGTCGATCATCTCCGCATAAGCGCGTCTGTTCAAGAGCCCTGTCAGCTGATCATAATATGCATATTTTTTTTGCAGATCAGCCAGCTGAACCGCTG
>CACZSY010000160.1 GCA_902783965.1 uncultured Lachnospiraceae bacterium | reverse complement strand
TTGTTTTTTAATTTTTCCAGAAAAGCTTCTTCATCAACCGAGCTGAAGATCTTTTCGTTTTTGTTCTTTTCCGTCAGCTCTTCGCTTTCATGTTCAAGTTCGTATATGATATTTTCATCGACAAGGAAATTGATGGCCTGCGGATGGTTGACTATCTCGGCATGTGTTACGCTTCCGCCGAATTCCCCGTCCAGAGTCCAGTCAACTTCTTCCTCGCTGTCGACCACAAGGTCGTTGGTCTTGAATTTCAGAATATTATCGCATGAAAAATCCATTGTTATAAGGGAGTTGACTATCTTTCTGAATTCCATTATCGACTTCGGCTTTGAAACGAGCATGACTTCGAAAAGACCATCGTTCAAAGCAACATTCTTTCCGGTAACATTCTTGAAGCCTCCGACCGATTTCGCGTTGGATACCATACCGAAGATAAATTCATCTGTCACTTTCATGTCTCCGCAGGAAACGGTCATTTTATAGCTTTTGATATGGGCAAGGCTCATGGAACCTTCAATTAAATACGCAACCCTGCCGAGTACATTTTTAAGCGTCTGCGGCGTTGAATACGAAACTGCGGCAAATAATCCGAAGCTTGTGACATAATTAAAGAATTTTCCGTTGAAAGCTCCGATATCATATGCATAAGGCTTTCCGAGAGTTATTGCTTTGGCCGCGTCCGGTTTATCCTTCGGTATCTTGAAATTCATCGCGAAATCATTGGTGGTCCCGGCAGGTATGAATCCTACGTAAGGCTTTTTATCAAGCGGCATTATACCGTTTATTACTTCGCTCAAGGTTCCGTCGCCGCCCGAAGCGATTATGATGTCATAGTCTTCTCCTCTTTCCCTTGCGACCGTGGTCGCATCCCCGCGGCCTTTCGTGGAATGGATCGTGACCTCATAATCCGCGTTGACGAGAACCTCCACAATATCTGATAAAGCGTCTTTGATCGTACCTTTTCCGGCATGTGAATTGTATAAAAATAATACTTTTTCCATTTTGTCCTTTACCTCTGATTCATTAGTTTGATGATTATTCTATAATATCCGGTGCAATGAACATTGCGTCTCCGAAACTGAAAAACCTGTATTTTTCTTCAACTGCCGTATTATAGGCGTTTAATACATTTTCCTTTCCCGCGAGGGCGCTTACAAGCATGATGAGCGTAGATTCGGGAAGATGAAAATTGGTTATCAGTGCGTCTGTTATCTTGAATTTATAACCCGGATAGATGAAGATCGATGTATTCCCGCTTCCGGCATGAAGAAATCCGTTCTCATCAGCCGCTGATTCGAGAGTCCTTGTGCTGGTTGTGCCAACGCAGATGATCCTGCCGCCGTTTTTTTTCGTTTCATTGATGATATCAGCCTGCGTCTGTTCTATTGAATAGAATTCTGAATGCATGACATGGTTTTTAACATCTTCCACCTTCACCGGTCTGAAAGTGCCAAGTCCCACGTGCAGGGTTACCTTTGCAATCTTAACGCCTTTTTCTTCTATACCGGCGAGCAGCTCTTTGGTAAAATGAAGTCCCGCAGTAGGAGCGGCAGCGGAACCGGCTTCGTTGGCATAAACTGTCTGATAATCATTTTTATCTTCAAGTTTATGAGTGATATAAGGCGGAAGCGGCATAGTGCCAAGCTCGTCAAGTATCTCTTCAAACACGCCTTCATATTCAAAATGTATTATCCTGTTGCCTTCGGTTACGATATCCGTTATCTCACCGAAAAGCTTATCAGAGAACCTGACTCTTGCCCCGGGCTTAAGCTTTTTGCCCGGCTTTACTAGACATTCCCATGAATCTGCGTCAATTCTTTTAAGCAGCAGTATCTCAACCACTGCGGCGGTATCGACTTTTGAACCGTAAAGTCTTGCCGGAATTACCTTGGTATCGTTTATCACGAGACAGTCATCAGGAGTCAGATAATCTATAATATTGGAAAATATCTCATGTTTTATCTTTCCACTGCAACTGTCAAGCAGCATCAGTCTTGCGTTGTCTCTTTTCTTGAGAGGATCCTGCGCGATCAGTTCTTTGGGAAGATCATAATAAAAATCACTGGTTTTCATTCTGATAGTACCTTTCTGGCTGCATGAAGCAGTCTGTCATTCGGATGCAGGCGCTGCAAGTTCCTCTGTGCCTGACAGATAATCTATGAACTGCCTTGCGCATCTTCCGGAACGGCCGCCGTTGTAAAGCTCCCATGCCAGAGCTCTTCTGCAAAGTTCTTCTTCGCTTATGCCTTTAAGACCGGCATCAGCCGCAAGCCGCTTAACGATATTAAGATAATCCTTCTGGTTAGGCGCGCTGTAATTAATGGTTATGCCGAACCTTGCCACTAGCGACAGCTTTTCAGCCATCGTATCGCTTCTGTGGATCTCACCGTTATTTTCGACATCGTCCCTGTCTTTCCACGTCTCTTTGATAAGATGCCTTCTGTTGGAGGTCGCATAGATAAGAACATTTTCGGGTCTTGTTTCAAGCCCGCCCTCTATGACCGCTTTAAGGTATTTGTATTCAATCTCGAATTCCTCAAATGAAAGGTCGTCCATGTAAATGATAAATCTGTAATTTCTGTTCTTTATCTGCGAGATAACAGTGCTTAAATGCTTAAACTGATGTTTATATATCTCGATTATCCTTAAGCCGTCGTCATAAAACTCATTAAGCACGGCTTTAATGCTCGTGGATTTGCCGGTACCGCTGTCTCCGTAAAGCAGGCAGTTGTTGGCAGTCCTTCTTGAAACAAAGGCTCTCGTATTATCAAGAAGCTTTTTCTTCTGGAGCTCATAACCGACAAGATCGTCAAGCCTTATGTCTTCTGTATTGGTGATTGGAATAAGTTTAAGGTTTGCATCCGGATCTTCAGCTATTCTGAAAGCTTTGTTAAGACCGAACTCTCCTACGCCGACATTTTTATAAAATGATGTAACTATCTCAAAGACTTCTTTCTCGTCTGCAGCGTTATTAATATCGAGAGCAAGCCTGTTAAGGAAAATGCTTACATTTTTGTTATACTGTCTATCACTCTTCTTCTGCGAAACATAGTCCGTAACTGTGGAAAAACAGTCGATGCCGAGCAGGTTCTCTATTTTAGAGAAATCAAAATGAAAAAGCTCTTTATATATCTTAAAATCGCTGTAGGCAAATCTGTTGACGGTTCCTTCCTTGCTTCCATATTTTTCACATGAAAGACTGAACGGATTAACCGCAAAGGCTATGGTATATGCCAGATGGCACTGCCACAGATTCCTGTCGTAGCCGTAAACAGTCGCGATGTCGAGCAGTCTGTTGATACAGTCATAGCATCTTGTAATAAGAGCTTCTTTTTCAAGTTCTGGGATCAGTCCGGGCGCCCCGTTTTTTGAACCGGACGTGTCCGTCAGGCCGTCAAGATCCCTGAAAACAGAGGCAAGCCGGTTAATGATATCATCTTCGGATATCTTATGATATATGACAAGTCTCGCTATTCTATCATACATGCTGTTTTACTCCTATATCGATTTGGCGGATCTGATTGTCACATCTTATCAGGTGCTTCAAATCCGAGAAGATCAATGCATATGCCAAGAACTCCAAGCGTCATCTTAAGCAGCGCTATCCATGAAGCCTTTACGTTCTCGTCTTCCTGTGAAACTACTTTATTGTTATGATAAAAACTGTTAAACGCATCGGAAAGCTCATAAATATACTGACAGATGATATGAGGGGCATATTCTCTGCCCGCCCTCTCTATGGTAGGCGCAAATCTTGTCAGGATAAGCTTTAATTCCTCTTCACTTTCCGTGACGCTTTCGGTGATCTTAAGGCTTTCATCAGGCATATCGCATTTTGCAAGGATTGACTTGATCCTGACCATAGTATAGAGGATATATGGTCCGGTATTTCCTTCAAATGAAGAAAATCTGTCAACGTCGAAGATATAATCCTTTGAAGCCTGGTTTGAAAGATCACCGTATTTCAGCGCGCTTAAACCGACTATCCTTGAGATCTCTTTTGCTTCTTCTTCGCTTAAGTCCCTGCCTTCTCTCACCTTTTCGTATACAGCGTTCTCTATATCCTTGATAAGATATTCAAGTCTCATAACACCGCCGTCTCTTGTCTTAAACGGCTTTCCGTCTTTGCCGTTCATGGTTCCGAAGCCAATGAATTTAAGTATCGTATCGTTCTTTACTATCCCGGTCTTTTTCGCGCAGCGGAATACCTGCTCAAAGTAAAGGCTCTGTCTTTTATCGGTAAGATAAATGATCTCATCAGGATCTTCATTCTGTGTTCTGTCTACAAGCGTAGCAAGGTCGGTTGTGTTGTAAAGCGTCGCGCCGTCTGATTTAAGTATCATGCAAGGCGGTATCTCCTTGGTGTCCGTATCTTCCTTGACATCTACTACCAGCGCGCCTTCGCTTATATATGCATAACCGTTTTCTTTAAGATAAGTGATCATATCCGGAATGAAATCCTGAGCGTCACTCTCCTTGCCCCATTTTTCAAAGAATACATTTAAAGAAGCATAATTTTTCTTAAGGTCAACCATGGAAACATTCATTATATGCTTCCATAAAGCATAATAACCCGGCTTTTTATTCTGCAGATAGTAAGTTGCCGTTCTCGCTTCTTCCTTAAAAGCTTCGTCCACCTTTGATCTTGCGTTCGCCGCAGGATAGATCTCTTCAAGTTGAGCTATGTCAAAAGGCGGTTCGGTCGGAT
>CACZSY010000159.1 GCA_902783965.1 uncultured Lachnospiraceae bacterium | reverse complement strand
TGTTGTTTATCATTTTTCTGGTGTCTTATATAGAAAAAGTAAAAAAGAATCCGGATAACCGTCCGGGAAGAAAAGCAAGGGTGATCTTTATCGGACTGGCCGCGTTTTATTCCGTAGCAATAATCGGTTCGACAGTCGGAAGCAACATAAGGAGCATAAACCTGAATAAGGCCATAAAGCCTGTGTTCCCTCCTAAGAAAGGAGACGATTCACTTCCTGACGATCCGTGTTTCGTATTCTATAATGAATCGACCCATTGGCTTGAGTATCCGGATAAAAACAGATTTCCGAAAGCGGCTTCATCCCCGGATGAAGTTAATGTATATGTCTTTTACGAAGTAAAGACATATAAAACGGGAAAGTGGGTAGAAAAAAACAGTGGTAAAACACAGAAATATGAGTATGGCCAGTCGATAACCATAGAATTAAGAAGAGCGGATAACAATGAGACCATAATAGATTCGAAGAAGTTTTCATATGCTAACAAAGGAAACTCGGATCCACTGAGATGGTCCGAAGTAGTTGAGTACATTAATACCTGTTTGGAAAAATAGGAGACAGGATATTTTTATGAAGATATATAACGTTAGACAGATCACAGAAGCAGACTACGGGTGTGAGGACACCGGAAGGAAAGAACCGACAGCGCTCCTGATACTTGAAGAAACCAGATCCCATCGGGAAGAACGGATTGAGATGACGGAAAGGCTGATCGAAAAACGAGGCATTGCCGAAGGAAAAAAGGTCTGCTTTACCGAATCAGGAGAGCTGATAAAATATATTCGCGTGGTAGCAGCAATAATGCACAAGGAAGTAGACGGCAAAAAAATGATATTTGCCACAGCCAGAGGTTATGGAGAATTTAAAGGCTGGTGGGAATTCCCGGGAGGCAAGATTGAAGCAGGTGAGACACCGCAGGAAGCATTAGTCAGGGAAATCCGTGAGGAACTTTCGACAGAGATCGCAGTGGGCGATCTGATCAAAACAATAGAGTATGATTATCCTGATTTCCATCTTTCGATGGATTGTTTCTGGGCTGAGGTCGTATCGGGGAGCCTTGATCTTAAAGAAGCCGAAGCGGCACGATGGCTGACAGATGAAGAACTGCTGGATGTGAAATGGCTGCCGGCAGATCTGGAATTGATCGAGATCATTAAAGAGTGAATTAGGAGACAGACACTGGTGTCTTCCTAAGAAGAAGCATATAATTAATTAAGCTACCCTAAAAGATATCGAGAGCTATAAAGAAATCATGCAGAATGGTGGTGCAGGAATGGCTTCAAGCAAAGGCTATTTGGATTTTGTATTAGAACAGTTATCGTCGCTGGATGATATTACATATAAAGCGATGATGGGAGAATTTATTATATATTTCCGCGAGAAGATCGTCGGCGGTATATATGATGATAGATTCTTAGTGAAGCCAACCAAGGCTGCCATAGAAATGATGCCCGAAGCTTCATACGAGTTGCCTTACGAAGGGGCAAAAGAAATGCTGTTAGTAGATGATATTGATAACAGGGAATTTCTGACGAAATTGCTGGAAGCAATGTATGATGAATTGCCTGCTCCAAAGAAGAAAAAAATGCAGTAATATGAAATTTAATCCAGCGGGGGTGAAAACATGGATTCAATTTTGATCAAAGACACCACCAGAGAACAACGTGAGAAGATCGTTAAAGAATCGAGATACATTAGTTTTTGCTCCTTTCCTCCTGTCTATATCTTGGAAAAATGACAAAAATCCCGCAATAAAACCTTGGAAAAATGACAAAAAAACAAGGTATAATTACCTTGGAAAACGCACAGAATGGTGTGAAGGTGATTGCTATGTTGAAAAGAAAAATTGAGAAAGACATCCTGCACTGGATCGAAACCAGTAAGAAGGCTCTGCTTATATACGGTGTTAGACAGGCAGGAAAGACTTTTATTATTCGTAAATGCCTGGAAGCGGCCGGCTGCGATTACATCGAGTTCAATCTCATTCGCCAGCCGGAGATCATTGATATTTTGGACAAAGTAACCGGGATCGATGACCTGATCCTGAAATTATCACTTTATAGTGACAAAAAGATCATCCCGGGAAAGACATTTTTCTTTTTTGATGAGATCCAAAAGTACAGAGAAATCGTCACGAGGATAAAATTCCTTGTGGATGATGCACGGTTCAGGTATGTTATGTCAGGTTCCCTTTTAGGTGTTGAGATCACAAATCTAAAGTCTGCACCGGTGGGGTACCTTCAGTCAATCAATATGTATCCGCTTGATTTTGAAGAGTTTCTGCAAGTATTCAATGTAGGAGATGAAATCCTGAGCAGGCTGCATAGTGCATATATAGACAAGATACCTGTAGACGAAGTGATCCATGGAAAGATCATGGAGATGTTCAATCTTTATTTGATCATTGGAGGCATGCCTGCAGCTGTTGAAAAATACCGGAGCACCAGAAATATAGACGATGTAATGGATGAGCATCGCTCCATTATTGAGCAGTACAAGCTGGATTTCACGCAGTATGAAGAAGAGAACCGAAAACTGATAATTACGCACATCTATGAGATGATCCCGGCTGAGCTGAACGAAAAGAACAAACGGTTTATGGTCGCAGATATAAGGAAAAACCTTCGCTATGATCGGATCGCAGACAGCTTCACGTGGCTGTGGAAAGCGGGCGTCGCATTGGGAGCATTTAATACTACGGAACCAACAGTACCGCTTATGCTGAATGAAAAAAGTTCTTTGTTCAAGATGTTTCTGTCAGATGTGGGTTTACTCACGACGATGTACGGAAAGGCGTGTAAACTTGGAATTGTAAGTAAGGGAAATGACATCAACAAAGGTGCTGTTTATGAAAATGTGGTAGCACAAGAGCTCTACGCACATGGTTATCCGCTGTATTACTATAACAACAAGAAAAAAGGCGAATTGGATTTTGTAATTGAACATGCCGGAAAAGTGCTGCCCATTGAAGTCAAGATTGGAAAAGACTACGAAAGACACTCTGCGCTGGATAATGTGATGAACGTCAAAGAATACGGTATTGATGAGGCTTATGTATTCACAAATGATAATATTAAGACCAAAGGAAAAGTGACATACTTGCCCGTTTATATGGTCATGTTCCTAAAAGATGAACCAATAGAGTTTATTGATATATCCGTAGACCGGGAGGATAAAAATGTCTGAGCGGGTGGAGCGATTAAGGTCAAGCTGGAATTCAAGGACATCGGATTCTTTAGAGAAAGCCAGATCAGCCATAAATCAACTGATTGCCTTAGAGGATGAAGTTACTTTTGCGGCAGTACATAAAGTCAGCGGGGTATCAAAAAACTAATTGTATAGCAACGCAGAAATACGTAACGAAATAGAAAGTGCAAGAAAAGACACTCAGGAGATTGCGGAGATGAAGAGGCAAAAGAGGCTTAAGACAAAGCAGTCAAGGGATGTAGTCTTAGAAGCGAAAGATCGGAGAATTAAAAAACTCGAAGATGAGAATCGTAGACTAAAACTGGAATTGGACACCCTGCGGGGTCGTCTATATGATACAACAACTTAGTTCGAGTACGCGTACTCGAACAGCAAACGCAGTGTTTACGGGGCTTTCAGCCCCTGAACACGAGTTTCCAATCGGAGGTAGAAAAGATGTTTAGAAAAATGAGAAGATTTAAGCAGCAGATTTCGAATGAAGAGTGTATCGGAGTTTTAAAGAATACAAAAAGAGGCGTTCTTTCTCTAATCGGAGATGACGGATATCCTTACGGACTTCCGATCGATCACTGGTACTGTGAAGATGACGGCAAAATCTATTTTCATGGAGCAAAGGAGGGTCACAAGATCGATGCCATCAAGGCTTGTGACAAGGTCAGTTTTTGCGTGTATGACGATGGTTATCGTAAGGATGGAGAATGGGCTCTTAATATAAAGAGCGTGATCATTTTTGGCAGGATAAAACTTGTTGAGGATGAGGAGAAGGCCAGAGTGATATGCACGGAGCTTGTAAGGAAGTTTACCGATGATGAAGAATACCTTCAGAAGGAACTGGCAAATGCATTTTCCAGAGTGCAGTGTCTGGAACTTGATCCGGAACATATGACCGGAAAGCTTGTAAATGAGGCGTAGGATTTAATGAACACTACTCTTGATTTTTATGAAAATAATGCTGATATTTTTGCAGTGGGAACACAGGATGTTGTCTTCGCCGATGTGCAGGAAAGGTTTCTGTCTTTCCTGCCTGCAGGGGGAAGGATCCTTGATTTTGGCTGCGGCGCCGGAAGGGATACGAGATATTTTCTTAGCAAAGGATACGTTGTTGATGCGACCGACGGCTCTGCCGAGCTGTGCAGGATAGCAGGCAGAAATACGGGGATAAATGTCAGGCAGATGCTTTTCTCACAGCTTGACGAGGACTGTGTATATGACGGCATCTGGGCGTGCGCGTCTGTTCTGCATCTTCCGAAATCCGAACTTAAAGATGTATTTGTCAAGATGATCAGGGCAGTAAAGCCGGGCGGATATATTTATGCATCTTTTAAATACGGTGAGTTCGAGGGAGAGCGAAACGGACGATATTTTATGGATTTTACTGATGAAACATTTCGTATATTTGCAAATGATCTTTCCGGGATCACAATTATTGAGGAGTGGATATCCGATGATGTCCGCCCGGGCAGAGGTGATGAAAAATGGCTGAACGTGATGATAAGAAGATCGTAAAGGAGGCCGGTTCTGTGTCTCCTGTCTCCAAACTGCATATTGACATTCATTACTATAATATGCTTGACATGGAAGGGTTCGCGCAGATGATGAAGGATCCTTCATACTGCTATAAATTCTATTGGCTGGAGGCGATAGTCAAGCTGATCTCTGAAGGGATCGAGCAGACCACGTTCGACGCTGTCATCAATGAGATGATCTGCAATGCCTGGTATTCGGTAAGGGAGTTTCATATTCATTTGTCCGGAATTCAGGTGGACGGGCAGGTGCGTGACGGTTTGGAGCGGGCGGTGTTGACGCTGTCCGAGCTGAGCAATCTGCCGTCAAATGCGTCTAAGGTTGAGATAGAGAATGCGATCAAGAGATGCGATGATGAACTTAAGATCTTTAAGGAACAGCTTACCAACATGGTTCCGTACCGGGCACTGGCCGGATTTTTTCAAAAAGCTGATGCTGCAGTCGATTGGAACAGCGTGCGCCGACTGACTGCATACATAGAGCAATTTAATCGTGAAAAAACGCTTTTGCCGTATACACTGGGCGGATCGGGCAAATTAAAGAAAGAGATATTTTTTCAAAAGTCCTGGGCGGAAATAATACGGGACAATACGGCATCTATCCTCGGCTGGATCCAGTATGAAAAAGTAAAATGGCTGCAGAACAATAATCCTGAGGTGCCGGGGCTTGTTTATAAACTTGCGCCTATGGATGAAAAAATGCGAAAGCTTAATAATGTTCGAAAACTGTGGGAAGGGATCCTTGATCTGAGCGAGGTCAGGGATGTATTTACCGGAGAGGCAGTGATTCCTAAAAAGTATGATGTGGATCATTTTATCCCATGGTCATTTGTTATGAATGATGAGCTCTGGAACCTGATGCCGATGGATTCATCGCTTAACAGTGCAAAGAGCAACCGGCTCCCGAAGTGGGACCCGTTCTTTGAAAGATTTGCCGAAAATCAGTTTCTGATGTACGGATTCGTACATGAAAAAGCGGGCATACATAAGCTTTTTGAGGCCTGTTACAGGGATAATCTTCATTCGATCTGGGCAGGTCTGGAACTGTACCGGAAGGGCAATTCGAAAGAGGAATTCTATGGGATTCTAGAAAAGAATATGCAGCCGGTCTATGACTCTGCGAGGCGGCAGGGATATGAAGTGTGGAACAGAGTGTAGGAGCTTTGGAAGGCGACATAAGTAGGAGACAGGGGACGGTTCTTTAGTATCCCTGTCTCCCCCGGCAGAATTAGTTGCAGAGAGAGCAGGCATAAGC
>CACZSY010000158.1 GCA_902783965.1 uncultured Lachnospiraceae bacterium | reverse complement strand
TTCCTTTTTTTCTTACAATTTTCCTTACTTTTCTTTTTTTCTCATCCTCGTCAATTCGCAATCCGCTTCGCTGCTTGCTCATATAAATAATCTTTTATCCCGATCAGATAGTCTGTTGCTGCCAGCGCGATCCCGCCTCCACCTACATATATCCCGGTTTTGGGCGGATCTCAGCCGCCCTTGACAAATTCTCCCTCAAAATGTTACACTTTATTATAATGATTGCAACTCCAAAAGTCTCCCGCCACGTCATACCTGCACGTAAATGGAGATGAGACTATCCGGCGCGCCCCTCCGTCACCGAAAGGATCAAATTATGCACCCTTATTTACTGCTTCAGATATTCGGAATGATCATTTCTTTAACCTTTGTGATCATCCTGTTTTTCAAAAAATCGGATAAAGAACAGAAGTTCATGATCTCGGCGTTCACCTGCACCCTCATCTACAGCTACGGCATTTTTACGGAATATACCGCAAAGACACTGCTCATGGGCTGCATGGGTATAAGGATGCAGTATTTCGGTTCATGCTTTCTGCCCATATTTATCATAATCTTTACCTTCCACCACTGCAGGGTAAGGCTTCCGAAAGCTGTACTCATCACCCTGCTATCACTGGAGATCGCAGTTTTAGTCTGCGCCATGACCTGCAATTCCAATAGGCTCTTATATCTTAAGGTCAGCCTCAATACGAATGATGAGCTGAACCATCTTGATTTCGTCTACGGTCCGGCGTGGTATCTTCATCTTTGCTTAAATATCATAATCGCTCTCCTGATAAGCGGAGTTTCCATTTACAGGATATCCAAGATCCCGAAAAACAGCTGGAGTCAGTACTATCTGCTGCTCTTTTCATGCCTCATACCCGATTCGGGCTATCTTTTGTTCCGATTCCGGCTGACCGGCATCTACGATCTTACGCCGACACTTTACCTTTTTGTAAGTTTTTTCCTGTATTACAGCATCTACCGCTTCCAGTTCTTCGGGCTCATTGACTCGGCTCGTGACGAAGTTGTCGATAACATGAGCGAGGCTCTGATCATCGTTGACAAGCGTTTAAATGTCATCGACAATAACTCCGCCGCGCGGTTCATCTTTCCGCTGCTGCGGTCAAAGAAATGGGACAGGGTGATCGAAGAAGGCACGCTTCTTTACAGACTGTTTACAGAAAAAGAAATGGACGAATTCGAATATGAAGGACATTTCTATAAAAGATATTTAAGCGAATTAAAATCAAACGGGTCAAATGTCCTTGGATACTTCATCGTCATCTCCGACATAACCCAGACTCATAATTATGTAAATGAGCTTATAAATGCTCGTTCAAGCGCACAGACCGCCAACGAGACCAAGACGCGTTATCTTGCGAACGCGAGCCATGAGCTGCGTACCCCTATGAACGCCATTGTCGGTTTTTCCGATCTCATACTCATGAACGATCCTCCCGAAAATATCAAGGACTATGTTCACGATATCAATAACGCCGCCCATTCCCTGCTCGCCATCATCAACGACATCCTCGATATCTCCAAGATCGAAGCGGGCAAGCTTGAAATACATGAGACTGAATACAATACGGAAGAGCTTCTTGAAAATGTCTGCAGCATCATAAAACTTCAGGCGGAGAACAAGCAGCTTAATTTCTATTCCGATATAGATGGGAACCTTCCTTCAAGACTGTGCGGAGACGTTGTACATCTGAGGCAGATAATGATAAATCTTCTCGGAAACGCAGTAAAATACACCGACGTCGGAGAGGTTTCCATTAAGATAAGCCAGGCGGTAAAGCCTGTACTGGAAGTAAATACCGTTCATCTTTTGATAAGGATAAGCGATACCGGTGTCGGTATCAAAGAAGAAGATATCCCGCGTCTTTTCAACGAATTTGAAAGGATTGAGGAAAATATCGTATCGGCAAGCAACGAAGGCTCCGGACTCGGTCTTGCCATAACCAATAATCTCGTAAACATGATGGGCGGCGAACTCACAGTCGAAAGCGTTGTAGGCGAAGGTTCGGTCTTCACCGTTGTCATTCCGCAGGCTGTTATCGATCCGACAAGCATAAGCGACGCCAATGCGAAAGTCTATGCTTCCGATGACGGTATCAAATCCGCGGACGCGGTCAGGGAACGGAGCTTCTATGCCCCTAACGCCCATATCCTTGTAACAGACGACAGTCTCGTCAACCTCAAGCTTATCACAAGTATACTTGAAGGTTATCAGATAAAAGCGGATACCGCCTCATCGGGTCAGGCCGCGCTCGACCTGCTCCATACAAGGAACTACGATATCGTCTTCATGGATCACATGATGCCGGGAATGGACGGCATTATGACTACCGCCGCGATCCGCAAAATGGGATTTAAGGATCTCACCATCATCGCCCTTACCGCCAACGCGGTCATCGGTGCGAGGGAAATGTTCCTTGAAAACGGCATGAATGATTTTCTTTCAAAACCTATCGATATAGCAAGGCTGGAAGGTCTTTTATTAAAATATCTTCCGAAACATCTGGTTCATTACTACGAAAAAGCCATTGACGAAAAGGAAGCCATGACGATAGACCTCCGCTCAATGGGACTTAACATTCCGGGCAACTCCATCAGTACGGCCGACGGTTACAATAACTGCATGAAGAATATCGAGACTTATGTAAATATCCTTGAAACCTTCCTTCGTACAGGCAGAACGGGCTTCGCGGAGCTTGAATCCGCCATCTCACGGAAAGACTACAAAAAATGTCTTCTCATATCACATACGCTTAAAAATTCGGCTTTCACCATCGGCGCCTTAAAAACTTCTACCCTCGCTAAAGAAGCTGAAGCCGCTCTTAAGGCGGAAAACATCGCTCTGTTCGACTTAAAATCAGCGCCTCTTATCGACGCATATCAGGAAGTCTTAAATGACCTTTCCGCTTACTTTACATACAAGAAAATGAAGGAAGAAAAGATCAGCTTTAATAAACCTGATATAGATCCCGATATTCTTAACTCCAAGCTTAAGGATCTTATGGCACAACTGCGCAGAATGGATTCTGTCCTTGCCTGCGAGACTATAGATTTTCTTACGGATCACTCATA
>CACZSY010000157.1 GCA_902783965.1 uncultured Lachnospiraceae bacterium | reverse complement strand
CCTTACAAGCTTTTCATAGATGACCTTCTCGTGCGCCGCGTGCTGGTCGATGATATACATCTTTTCTTCATATTCCACGATCCAGTAGGTCTTAAAAAGCTGGCCGACAATATTAAAGCTTTTCTTCTCAGTGCCCTCGGTCTTAAGATCTTCAAAAAGGTCTTTTTGAACGGGTTTTTCCTGCTGAGGTTTTTCAGCCTTTTCATAAAGTGCGGTCTGTTCCATGACCAGCTCAGAAAATCTTTTCTTTTCAAACGGCTCTATATTGACATGATACTCAACAGTTTCCTGTTTTTCAGGCTTATCATCATCCGTTATCTCGATTATCGGCGGTCTCTTTGTAAGAGCGTTCCTTACGCATTCACTCAATCCGTCAAATATCTGCTGACCGAACATGAACTTTATCTCAAGCTTTGAAGGATGAATATTGACATCAATATACGCCGGATCTATCGTGATCCCGATACAGCAGAAAGGATATCTGCCGGGCATGATAAACGGTTTAAATCCTTCCTCTACGGCAGCGGAAAGAAGCTTATTCTTAACAAGCCTTCCGTTAACGAAAAACGCCTCAAGATTCCTGTTCCCTCTTAGGACATTGGTCTTTCCTATAAAACCCGAGATCTTATAATTCTGACAGCTGTACTCAAGCTCTAAGATATTCATGGTTATATCCCGGCCGTAAACGGAATAGATGACGTCCTTAAGCTTTCCGCTGCCGTTGGTGGTCAGTTTTATCTGTCCGTTCATAATGAATCTGAAAGATATATCCGGATGCGATATCGCAGCCCTCTCCACCGCTTCCTTGATATAGCCGCCTTCAGTCATGGGAGTCTTTAAAAACTTTCTTCTGACCGGAGTGTTATAAAACAGATTTCTCACAATTATAGTTGTACCGGACGGCGCGCCTACATGTTCCGACTGCTGTTTTATCCCGCCTTCAGTTATATAATGGCATCCCATAATGCTTTCGGCAGTCTTTGTGATCATCTCAACACGGCTAACAGCCGCTATGCTTGAAAGAGCTTCTCCGCGGAATCCCAGACTGGTAACACAGTAAAGATCGTCAATGTTTTTTATCTTGCTCGTGCTGTGCCGCATAAATGCATTGTCTATGTCGTCTTCTTCAATGCCCTTACCGTTGTCGGTAACTCTTATAAACGAGATGCCGCCTTCTTTGATCTCAACGGTTATCGCTCCCGCTCCAGCGTCTATTGAATTTTCAACAAGCTCTTTAACCACCTGCGCCGGTCTTTCCACAACTTCTCCGGCGGCTATCTTATTGATGGTAGCTTCATCCAACTGATTAATATATGACATAAAAATCTAACCTTTCGCCTTTTTAACCGGTTAAAAGATATCTGATATCCTCGTAAGACAATTAAGATCTACCGGTCAGCGTCTCCTGATAATCATACAAAAGATTTATCGCCTCTAACGGAGTAAGTCTCATAAGATTAAGTCCTTTGATATTCTCGATCACGGAAAACTCTTCCTTAGGAAGAAGCGAAGCCTGTATGCTCATGTTATCCTGCTTTTTTTCAGGCTTTTTATCTTCTGCCGCCTTTTTTGAAGATCTGACATTGATATTCTCCAGCTTAAGGGTTATATCATTTTCAGTAAGGTCTTTCGCTATCTCATCCGCTCTCGTAAGCACCTCTTTCGGAACGCCGGCAAGCTTTGCAACCTGGATTCCGTAACTCTTATCCGCTCCGCCTTTGACGATCTTTCTTAAAAATACTATATCTTCTCCGCTTTCCTTGACGGCGATACAGAAATTCTGCACTCCCTTGATCTTCCCTTCAAGGGTTGTAAGCTCATGGTAATGGGTTGCAAATAAAGTCTTTGCGCCGATCTTTTGCGATATGTATTCAACGACCGACCATGCGATCGAAAGCCCGTCGAATGTGCTGGTGCCTCTTCCTATCTCATCTAAGATAACGAGTGAATCGGCTGTCGCGTTCCTTAAGATATTGGCGACCTCAGTCATCTCTACCATGAAAGTACTCTGACCGCTCGCAAGGTCATCAGAAGCTCCTACCCTGGTAAATATCCTGTCGGTCACTCCTATATCCGCCTTCTTTGCCGGAACAAACGAGCCTATCTGCGCCATAAGCGTTATAAGAGCGGTCTGTCTCATGTAAGTTGACTTGCCCGCCATATTCGGACCGGTGATGATGGATATCATGTTATCCTTTTTATCAAGAAGCGTGTCGTTTACAATGAAAAGATCATTCTCCATCATCCTCTCTACTACAGGATGCCTGCCTTCGCGGATATTTATCACGCCTTTGGTATTGATATGAGGTTTGGTATAATCATATCTCGAAGCAACATAGCTTAACGAAGCAAGTACATCAAGAAGGGCCACGGCGTGTCCTGTCTTCTGTATCCTCAATAATTCTTCAGCGATCTTTTCCCTCACTTCACAGAACAGTTCATATTCAAGGGTGTATAACCTTTCGGAAGCTCCGAGTATCTTATTTTCCAGATCTTTCAGTTCATCGGTAATATACCTTTCTGAATTGGTGGTTGTCTGCTTTCTTATCCAGTCCGCAGGAACCAGCTCCTTATAGGAATTGGTGACTTCAAGATAATAACCGAAGACCTTATTGTATTTTATCTTAAGATTCTTAATGCCGGTCTTCTCTTTTTCTTTGGTCTCTATATCAAGCAGCCAGTTTTTACCGTCCGTCTTTAAAGACCTTAACTCGTCAACCTCGCTGTTATAGCCGGGACGTATTATGCCGCCTTCTTTGGACGAGACCGGAGGCTCATCGATGATGGAATCGGACAGAAGCTTTGTGAGGTCCGAAAGATCATCAAGATCATTAAATATCTTTTCTATTAGTTCTGACTTAAAGTCGCTGAGCAGCAGTTTTATATGAGGAAGTATCTCAAACGAGCTCTTTAGGGCTGTCATATCCCTCGGGTTGATCGTCTTGTAGGTTATCCTTGTAAGAAGTCTTTCAAGGTCATAGACCGCGTTAAGATATTCTCTTATCTCTTCCCTGGTTATAAAGTTATCGCAGAGCTCTTCCACTCCGTTAAGCCTTTCGTTTATGGCATCGGCGTCGATCAGCGGCTGTTCGATCATGCTCCTTAAAAGCCTGGCTCCCATTGCTGTTTTGGTCTTATCGAGCACCCAGAGAAGCGACCCTCTCTTCTGCTTACCCATGAGTGTCTGGGTCAGTTCTAGATTTCTTCTCGTAAAACTGTCGAGAAGCATAAAATCGCCCGTATTATAGGGCTTTATCGCTGTAATATGGATAAGATCTATCTTCTGCGTCTCGCGCAGGTATAAAAGGCAGGCTCCGACAGCAGTTACTGCCGCAGGCATGTCCTTTAACCCCAGGCCGTCAGGCGTTACTGTCTTAAACTGCTGCTTTATCGCTTCCATGCATCTGTCGTCGTCGAAATATCTGTTTTCAAGCGTCGAAGGTCTCAGATTAAATCTAAGGTAAAGCTCCGAAAGATCAAATCCCGAAACCATAAATGCTTCATTGCAGATTATCTCCGACGGGGAAAATTTATTGATCTCGTCATTGACCTTTCTGAAAGAATCAACGCTGGTGGCATAAAAATCACCTGTGGTTATATCGATCGCGCACATTCCTATGGCGTTGGCAAGATAGACTATTGTCATAAGATAGTTATTCCTGCTTTCATCAAGCACCATATCGTTAAGCACCGTACCGGCGGTCACTATCCTTATGACCTCTCTTTTTACTATGCCCTTGGCTGCTTTCGGATCTTCCACCTGCTCACAGATAGCTACTTTGTAGCCTTCCGCTATCATCTTTGCAAGATAAGAGTCCACAGCATGAAAAGGAACTCCGCACATGGGAGCTCTTTCTTCAAGTCCGCAGGATTTGCCGGTCAGCGTTATATCAAGTACCTTTGAACAGATGAGCGCATCATCAAAAAACATTTCATAAAAATCGCCAAGTCTGTAAAACAGTATGCAGTCCTTATATTGCTCCTTTATCTCAAGATATTGCTGCATCATTGGTGTTACTGTTTCCATATAAGCCTCCAGTTATTAAGAATCAGATTACTGTTCCCTTCTCAGTTAACCCCCTCGTCCGTGGCAAGGCTGTCATAATCGGCATCCGCCGCGCTTGTCGCAAGCTTATCACACAGCTCGTTCTCAGGATGTCCGTTATGTCCCCTGACCCAGATGAATTCCACGTTATGTTCTTTCTTTGCTTCAAGGAGCCTTTTCCACAGATCGACATTCTTTACGGGTTCTTTGCCTCTCATGAACCCTTTTTTAACCCAGTTATCGATCCAGTGCATATTGAATGCGTTGCACAGATATTGTGAATCCGAGTATAATTTAACATCACACGGCCTGTTGAGAGCTTCAAGTCCGATAATGGCACCAAGAAGCTCCATCCTGTTATTGGTCGTTTTCTTAAATCCTCCGCTGAGCTGTTTTTCATGAACAGTTCCCGTGCTGTCCACATACCTTAATAGGACTCCGTATCCTCCCGGTCCGTTGGGATTGCCCCTTGCGGAGCCGTCCGAATATATTTCAACAAGCATATATATCACCTTTACCCGATCTTAGTAACATCAACTTTTATCATACCCTATTTTCACTCAGGTTGTCCAATGCTTTTTTGGTGATCTCTCCGGGAAATCCGAGATAATCAAGCAGTCTTATGGCATTGGTCTTAAGACATACGCCCTTTTTGAGCTTGTAATCAAAATACGGCTCGTCTCCTTTAAATCCCTCGCTGAAATAATAATCCTCGTACAAACCCGAAAGCTTATCGCACAGGATCACATCATGGCTTGCCGTAAGGACAAGAGTCTTATCCGATGCAAGAAATCTTAATATTTCTTCATTGGCAGCGGTCCTCTCTCTTGTATTCGTGCCCTTTAACGGTTCATCAAGTATCAGCAGTGTAAATCCGTCATATTCCTTAAAGATCATTCTTTTTACGGCTTTAAGTTCAGCCATGTAAAAACTGTCCGCGTTCTCTATGCTGTCTTTTATATTTATCGCGGTATACAGACCTGTGATATTGGTCTTAAAGCTTTTTGCCGCGCAGATGCCAAATGTTCTTGCCAACACGAGATTTACCGCGCAGGCCTTAAGGAACGTGCTTTTTCCCGTAGCATTCGAGCCCGTTAAAAGAACCGGTTTATCAAAGTCAAATGTATTTGCCACAAATTCCTTAAGATAAGGATGATACATATCCTGCGCCGACAAAACAGCTCTTTTATCCTCGATAAATTCCGGCATGCAGCTGTACTCAAGAGACTTTTCCAGCTTGACCGCCGAAGACATCATATCCATAAGACCGACAATATCGAACATTTCTATAAGCTTATCTATATTACCGGATATGTTCTTTCTCATGGAATAGAATTTTATGATATCGATATGAAAAAGCATCCTGATATAATCAAGAAACATGTCGATAATGCTTCCCTGCGCCCTTCTTCCCGCAAGCAGACAGAAAGAAAATCTCTTATCTTTTTTAAAAACAGAGAGGTTATTACTAAGCAGATCTCCATAAGTTCCCAGCTCTTCTTTTTCCCCAAGAAGCCTTGCGACGCGAGACGCTCCCTTTAAGAAACCTATAATATAAGAAAACAGATTAAGATAAGATACTATGTCTTTTTTTCTGTGAAAGTAAAAGATCATATTAACCGGAATCATCAGAAAAAAGGCTGCCAGAAATATCTTGCTGCCCGTAATGAATATGAGTGAAAAGAAAACCGTTATAAGTATAGCCAGCGCCACGTCCGGCAGAATGCTCTTAGCAGGGATTTCTCCGGCTTTCGAAATATACTCATAAACAGAGATATCAGCCCTGCTTCCAAGGTTTTCAAGTGCTTTATCCAGTTCTGCATTAAATGTTTCAGAATCCCTCAGGACCTATATTATCCTTTTTCTTTCATATATGCCTGCGTTATCAGTATCGGGATTTTTCAGACAATTACAAAGAAATTCCCTACCGACCGCACTCTTTGTGCGGTCAGTCAGGGAAACCAGATTCTTAATATCTATATCCTCTAAGGTTATATCGTCAAGTTTAAATCTCTTATCAGTCATTAATTACCCTTACCACTTTCTTAGGCGTTGTATAATACATATTGGAAATCTTGATACCCGAACGCGGATTGCTTGCATGTATTATCTTTCCCCCGCCTATATACATTGCAACATGTCCGATCCTTCTTCCTCTGTTATAGAATACAAGATCTCCCGGTTTTACATCGCTGGCTTTGATGCTTCTTCCGACATTGGCCTGCGCGGCGCTGCTTCTTGGAAGAGTATATCCGAACTTTGCGTAAATAGCTTTGGTAAATCCCGAACAATCTATTCCCCTTGTAAGACTGTTGCCGCCGTAAACATATCTGTTTCCGAGATACTGTTTCGCGAATTCAACCATCTGGTTACGTACAGACTTCTTCTCCTCCTGTTTCTTGACCACTTCGACCTTTGAAGCTTTATAAAGTTCATAACTGATCTTTACATACTCTCTGGCAACATATCCTTTATAGTTGTTGATCTCAACTTTTATCCAGTCCTTGTCCGAACTTAAGATATCGATCTCTTCACCCTTTGTGATACTGCAGATTATCTCGGAATCTGTCGAAGGTGATTTTCTTACTCTTAATGAAGCGCAGTCGACAACAACTACAAGTCTTCCGGACTTTTTAGCTGCTTCCTTAGCTGCTTCTCCTGTTTTAAGATATTCGTATTTAACGTATCCTGTAACATCTCCGGACTTAATCTTAGCCCATCCGTTCTTTACAGAGATAAGATTACATCCTCCGTTCGGAGGCAGTTTACCGATCACATCAGACTTTGTGTCCGCCTCTTTTCTGATATTAAGATAGCTGTCCACACTGGCGATCGCAAGACTTGTATACTTTGAAAAATCCATGTATTTTTCAGGATAGTTTATAACATTGTAATCTACAGGTGCCGGAGTCTGAACTTTTTCTTCCTCTACGGTCTGTTTTGCCGCATCATCTTCTTTCTGTTCGGTATCCGTATTATCTGCTTCCTGTTCAGTACCGATTTTGTCCGCTTCCTGTTCTGAAGCATTATTGTTCTTAGATTCCAGACCGGCAAATCTTAAT
The DNA here is from genome assembly GCA_902783965.1 of uncultured Lachnospiraceae bacterium. Classification (GTDB taxonomy): domain Bacteria; phylum Bacillota; class Clostridia; order Lachnospirales; family Lachnospiraceae; genus RUG11200. The sequence continues at coordinate 1,372 of CACZSY010000157.1, read as the reverse complement.
TCGCTGTCAACAGATATAACGATATTCTCATCTGCCGCAGCCATCTTATCAAAAATATCTATATTATTTTCTACAGGTGTAACCGCACATTCAACTGCGATAACGCTCTTATCTTCTTTTACGGTATCATCTTCTTTTACCGGTCTTAAGGCAGCGGCTGTAATAACAGAAGCTGAACCCAACACTGCGAAGCTGCACATTATAAATCTTTTTCCGTATAATTTCATAAATCTCCTTAATGCGAAACGCTTAATTGTTAAGTATTTGTTAACTGATTATTACGCATTATAGCATCATATAAATAACATGTCAACTGTCGGTTTGTGAGTTTTTAATCAATTTCAGCTTTTTTTTTATAAAAAATACACAAAAAATGGAGATACTACTGTTAAAGCAGTATCTCCATTCATCATTGCTGTTAATGAAAATTAAAAATTATGCGGTCGGTTTAGCATATTTAATGTGTTCGGAATCTGAAGTAACCCATTTACCGTTTACATATGCTATAACATAAATACCATAATTTACATTGTTTGTCAGATTCTTTACAACAACTCCGCGGTTAACCGTCTCAGCAACCTTAGTGTATTTTCCGTTGACATAAGTAAATACTCTGTATTTTGTTGCAGAATCAATAAACTGCCATGTTACAGTGATCTGTTTATTACCGGCTTTTAAAGTGATAACAGGCTTATAATCCGTTGTTGAAGTTCCGGCTTTCGGAGTGGCATATTTTATATGCGATTTATCGGAAGTAATCCATTTTCCGTTTACATAAGCTATAACATAAATACCATACTTAACACCGTTTGTAAGTCCTGTAACCGTGTAGGTAGTCTTTGTAGTATCTTTTATCTTGGTGTATTTATTGTTGATATAAGTAAATACTCTGTAACCTGTTGCTCCGTTTACCGCATTCCATTTTGCTTTGATCTGTTTATCGCCTGCAGTTAAAACAGGAACCGGTTTATAATCGTCTGTGACTGTTGCGGCAGTATAAATATACTTAACTGATATATCAGCCTTTGTATACTTGCCTGTTGCGTTTGAAGGAGTTGTCTTAAGTGTATATCCGCTGATCGTCTTCGCAGATGTGGTATAAGAATCTCCAACATTTCCCGTAAGTGTTACTGCTGCAGCGATCGAATTACCGCTTTCGTCAACATAACTTACGATTACTTTACCTTTTTCTGTAGAGGCTACTGTGTAAGTTGACCAGCCGCCGCCCCATGTGAACATATTCTTGCCGTCTGTAGGTATATCAAGGTCGGCAGTCTTACCTGAATCACCGGTGTTATTATTGAAGATTACCATGTTGAAGCCGCTGCTTGTATTGATATCAGCATAATAGATACCGTTCTTGCTGTCGGCT
>CACZSY010000156.1 GCA_902783965.1 uncultured Lachnospiraceae bacterium | reverse complement strand
GACGGCATAAAAAATGTGAATATAAAAGCAGTCAGCAGAAATGAACCTATGCAAAATGTCAGTATCGAGATCAACATCAATACCAGCGGCGCATGACTCTTCTTTTTAACAACATCCTTTTTATTAATTGTATTTTCCGACATTATAAAATCTCCAATCTTTTTAATTATCTCATAGGTAGTATCAAACCACTGTATTCATCAATATATAAAAGTTTCTTGTCTCCAACCGATCTTATCGACCATCAAATAAATCATCAGAAGTAATGATAGACTGTATATTCCCGTAGTATGATGTCTTCACCACTTCGTATGTTGTTATTAAAGTCGAATGTATTGCATATTTTGTTTTTGTTGCGTTCTTAAGATCAGATATTTTCCTTCGCATAGCTTTGTCAAATGCCAAATCCGGCGAGTAGTCAGATTCCGAATATTTCATTTCACAAACATTTATTATTTGATCTTTTCTGGAGATCAAAAGATCTATCTGTGAGCCCTGCAGACCTTTTTCAGGATCAGCATCACATTTCCATGAATTAACATCTGTTTGCACGCCTGATATGCCAAGCGCCTTTTTTATTTGTGCAATGTGTTCAAGACACACTCGTTCAAATGCCACTCCACTCCAAGCATTCACTTCTCCGGAATTACTGGCATTTTTCCAATAATTTTCATCATATGTATTTTCTTTTAGAAACCTGTTATAGAACAATGTATAGTTGTCAATCAATTGATATATAGCATTCTTGCTTTCTGATCCAAACGGAGTATATTTCCTAATAAATCCGCAGTTTTCCAATTCCTTGAGTTTTTGAGTCAATGCTCCGGAACTGCCTATCTTTGTTTTTTTACAGATGTCATCTCTTGTAATTCCCTTTTTCACATTACACAATGCTTCTATAATTCGGATATATTGATCCGGCTTATTAAATAAAGCCCGATACAGGTTATCATATTCATTCTGTAATGGAGCGCCCTCCGCAAAGAAAAGCGTATCTACATTTTGAGACAGACTCTTTCCTTTTTTCAGAAGGCTCCAATAGTATGGTACTCCACCAAGGATCATGTAACACTGTAAAATCTGATGCCGATTAAATATTATTTTTTTCGATTGCAAATATTCTTCGCATTCCTTTAGCGTAAATGGTTTAAGATTGATCCTGGCTGTAATCCGATTATGCAATCCTCCCTTTGCATTAACAATGTTATCCATCATCCAATATGTCGCTGATGCGCAAACTATGAGAATTACATCTTTTTCTTTACGTGCAGTTACCCATCCGTTCCAAAAGCTTTCCAGTGCAGAGATCAGTTCACTGCCCTTGGAATCCATCCATGATAGTTCATCTATAAAAATGACTTTCTTTCTATCCGGTGATTTTTTTATTATTTCCTTTAGACCATCGAAAGCATCATACCATGATGTTAGTCCTTTATCACTGAAGTATCCCGCCTCAGATAATGATTTTGAAAACTCTTCCAACTGTGTTTTCTTTCGCTCCGGCTTTCTTATAGCATCTGTGCTGATACCCGTATGCTGAAAGGTGAACTTATAATCAAAACTCTCCCTTATCAGAAAAGTCTTCCCGATTCTACGCCTCCCAAAAACAGCTACAAACTGAGATTCTTCCTCATCTAGCAAAGATTGCAGCTGTTTTTTTTCTTCATTCCTTCCTATCACGACACAGCCCTCCATTTTTTCCAAATCTCGTATAATCTGATAGTTTTGGTATTTTTACTTAAGATAATTATATTCAGTTACTTCCTCATAGTCAATAAAAAATTACCAAATCACACTATAAACTGAGTATTTGGTAATTTTTCAAGGAGACAGGGGAGGGACGGTTCTGCGTCTCCTGTCTTCACATGCATTATTCTCCTTAGAATTAAAAGACCCAACGTGGTCCGCATCGTAGAGAGGCGTGTTGGGTTCTGTTGCAGATATTATATCCCATAATCTTAAAAAAACAACAATTAGCACAGTTTTTGGAAAAATAGTATTCTGGGAATTTTTTACAGTACTTCATATTTCCCACAATTATGGTTTCCCAAAATGGCATTTCTTGAAAAGGAGACACAGAACCATCCCAATGTCTCCCTGTCTCCATTAAAACATTGCTGTATCTAATAACAAATTGCTATGCGTTACCGAAATTAGAGCAAGCATTGCAAGATTATGAATAGTATCACAAACCTCAAAATCCTTCTCTTGTTTCCAACGTGGTTTCCACAACATAACAAAATCATATACATCTTTGTCACTTATTTCTTTCGCTTTACTATTCAATTCATCATATGCATACAAAACAGTTGCAATCATCTCAGCTTGTTCAGTACTTTTGATTCTTCCAAATAAATCAACTGTTTTTTTCATTGCAAGCCACTCGTCTTGGCTAAACTTGTCTTCTTGTACAACAACATTGTCAGGAACACTTAAAGATACCATTCTGCCTAATGTCTGTTCTATAATAAGATTTGCATTTGCTAATGCTGTTATAGAATCCTTTACACCAGTAGAATACGGTCCATAACTTCCTTTTGAGAAAGTAAATCCTGTCTTCACTCCATTTCTAGTAAGTACATAACATATCTTTTGATAAATCGTTCTTCCGACTTTTAACGAATATGTTCTTCCATTTAGTTCTCTAACCGCTTCTAAAATTAAATACCATTTTGGATTTACTTTCATATTATTTTTTCCTAATACTTCATCTTTAGTAGTCGTTTTCGATAAAAATTCCTCAGTAATAAAATTTCTGCTTATCCCAAATGGAGCATAAATTTCAATTTCAATTGGTAAGTTCTTCAATTTTTGGTACATAACAGGTCCAACAATATCCCATGTTAAGCCTCCATTTCCACATCCCAAAGGGGGAAATGCGACACTTGTAATACCATACTTTTCATAGTTATCTATAAACCAATCTAATCCTTCAATCACAAATGATAATCTCGAAGGTGATCTCCAATGATCCTTAGTTGGAAAGTTAATTATTTTTATACCATCGCCATTATCAAAAACATATGGAATTCCCGTTTTAACCTGACCCGAATTACATTTTTTCACATAATCCATGAACATATCAGGATATCTTTTTTTAAACTCAAGGGCAATACCTTTCCCCATCACGCCCACACAATTCACGGTATTGACGATAGTTAAACATTTACTTTCAAAAATATCTCCAATTATAACTCTCATACTATCATCTCCTAAAAAAACACTCGGGGTTCAATTATTATTTCTTTATCAAAACCTGTTGTCTTCAACTTATCTGATGCATCTTTATTCACAACTGCCGCACAAACCACATAATCATATGGTATGCAATAGGGTACTAATACTTCTGCACACTTTATAGATTTCTTTATGCACTGTTCATAATAATCTTCGTCTGTCCAATATCTTGCATAAACTAAATTAAAATTGATATTATCTAATCCTAAATCCGCCTCATAAAATGCAGCATAATCACTAGAAGCATTTCTATCCGAAAGTATGACACCTTTAATATCCAATACCAATCTATTAAATTTCAAAATACATATTTCTTCATTCTGGCTTCTCTTTCTTGATAACATAGGATTCCACGGATCAAAATAGAGATTAGCATATTGATGTAACTTCAACCCATTAGGAACTCGAACCAATTTTCTTCGTTCTTGGACTTCATTCATCGCAATTGAAACATGCTCAATCCTACTTGCCCTCTCATTAGACAGCAATCCTCTTTGCATAATAGATGGCACGTTATCAATAGCTTGAATATTATAGAGACCAGTTTGACCAGTTAACTTCGTAAACCTTTCTGATGGTCTCACTTTATTCACCTCCATTATAACACATCAATCAACTCATGTCGAACAATTGTTCCTCTTGTTCCTTGCAAAATAAACAGAATGATTGTAGCATAATTTTTTAGTATAATCTATTTCATTTTATGCTTATTTTACACAAGAACCCGGTTCCTCGTCACCAGGTTCGCTTTTTATGTCCTTTGTCACCAATCCACATACTCGGAATGAGTCACGAATTTAACCGTCCAAAGAAGGTAATCTACAAGCTCCGGTTTTTTATTCCCAAACTCTTTTCTGGCATATGCGGCATCTATACGAAAGTCTGGATCCATTTTAACAAACATCTCGTCATCAAAAGTATTCTCAATTTCTTCAAGTATCTTAGGCTCAATGAATTCCCAAGGTATGCCGTGTTCTCTGACCATGGCCTGCTTTGTCTGCTCTAGAAATTCTGCCTTGTCTGCGTCCGTCATTTCAGATATCTTTTTGCGCATCTGTCATTCCTCCTGTCTGCATACCGGTGCCTGTCTCTTGATCTGTCACCCGATTCACTATCAGCTCTCCTGACTCGGTAAAGCATACCTTCTTTCCTTCGGTAATACCTTGTTTTGCGATCAGCCTTTCCGTCATCTCAACACGTTCTTCCCTGTGAGATTCGGTTTCTTCAAGTATGAGAAGCGCTGTCGGTTCTTTCCTGCTGGTGTCCTCACATCCGTAGTCGGCTTCTGTGATCTGTTTTACATTATATATCTTCATAATAGCGACCGTTTTATCCCGTTTATATTTATTAGAAATGTTATCTGATGCTAACATTTCCGTTTCTGGTTTAGGTTTTGGGGTTATATCCTCATAAGCATAATCCTTGGGGCAGTCTGAAAGAGAGGAGGCCTTTAGTTCTTCCAAATTCTTTTTCAACAGCCTTCCAATCACTATAGTTTTTCAGTATATTCTTCTAATCCACAACTTAACAGATATGAATATATTTCATCATAATACTTGTGATTTCTAGTCGGATCATCTTCTTCATCATTTCCCTTCGGGACAAAGATTATCATCCCCTGTCTTGCACGAGTCAACAAAACTCTATACGAGTTTACAAGATATCTTTTTTGATCCTCTTTGTTTCTTCTCATCCATTTTGTGCCGCGAAAACTATAATGATCCCACTCCATTTTATTTTTTCGTCTTAGATCAGCATCCCAGCAAACCACCGCCCAATCTATTTCAAGACCTTGGACTTTGAATTCGCTGGCAACTACCTCCATCATATTGGATGATCGAAGATCATCACCGGGAGCAAGGAACCAATTCTTTACATCTATTTCCGTAGGGACGTATATTCCATCCGGCTTTAGTCTTTGTGCACTACTACACGCCAAAACACCACATCTCTGTGATCCGCGAACCTTGCTTTTTGCCCATGCCTTGGCTACACCAATATCACGAGTTAAATAAACTGGATATTTCTTCTTTATTTTTTCATAAACCTCTTTAGCTGCATCAGGTTTATTATCTAACAAATTATCAACAAACTGACATTGCTTATCTGCTCTAAACGATCGTATAGATGTCTTTAAATGTAATGCATCTACTTGATGACAGCGACTACATCCTTGTATGAGATCCCTGTCAATCGCTTTATCCTCTATCTGGGTAAAAATAGATGGAGAATAATACAATTCCCAATCAATGAATTCTTCAATTCCACATCTGAACCATTCATTAATTCCCACTTCACCATCATAAATATCTTGTCCCAATCCGACGAGGCATATCATTACCGCCCATTGTTGGTGCCTGTTCATGATTCTATATAGCAGGTGAGGCTCGCTCACAGACATATCTGGATCCTTTTCATGCTTACGCGTCATTTTTTCTTCATTCCAAACACGTTGCGCCTCATCAAATATTAGTATGTTTTCTGGTGTGGGATGATCATTTCTCGCATTATCCTTTTTAAAAGCATAGCTGCTTTGAATTAGAGTATTTATAGCAGCCTCCGTTTCTCTTTTTACCTCTATGCTCTGCTGGGACATTTTTTCCTTCACACTTCGCTTCAAAGCTTCCCTAAGTACCTCAACAAGAGGACCATTTCCTGACAAATATACGCTTAAACAATCGCTTCCCTTATTAAGATTTTTGGCTACCACATCAAGTCCAACCAGTGTTTTTCCTGCACCCGGAACACCCGTAACAAAGCACACACACTTTTTGTGGTTGTTTTTGGCATATTCAACTATCTTTTCGATTTCATGTTCGCATTCATCTATATTATCTTGACCTGCTTCTGAGTGAGCTATTTGACTTATATCATGCGAAGTATAAGCTTCTACCGCAGCCGCAATAATTGTCGGTGTAGGATGATATGGTGAGTTAAACCATTTTTCAAAATCAATCTCTTGATCATCGCCGTATTTATCTATAATTGAAGTAATCTTCGGTGTGAAAGTATCCATATTCTCACGCTGAAGATATATTTGTTTATCAGGATAACATTCTATAGATTGCGGTTTTTTATATATAGGAGCATCTGTTGCAATTAAAATAGGACATACATAAAGATCTTCAGATTCTTTATGGAAATTCTTAATATCTATCGCATAATCTTCCGCCTGCTGTGCGTCTTGCGCGACAAAAACCGTCTTTCCATTTTTGAACTCCAACGAAAAAACCATATGCCGGATAAGCAAGATAACATCAATCCTTTTGCCCAGCCGAACAATATCATATTCAAATATGATATCTCCTTCTATGCCACACTCTTCCAATCGACTTTGCAAACCCGAAATCTGATTTTCCCAAGCATCAGATTGCTCTTTATTAATCTCAAAGGAATGCCTCACCAATTGTCCGATAATTGTTGATGACGTATCCTTTATAAAACCTGGAATAGAATTGCAATAATAAGCTTTGCCCGTCTGTGTTGAAAAAGTATATTTATTCATTTTTATACCGACCTTTATTTCTTACATTCATTGTAAATACTATTTTGTGACAATATCAATTCCGATTCACAAGTGTCTTATCATACTTCTTACTCCGCAACAGATGTTATCTCTGAAATAGTAGCGTCCATAGCTAACTCAAGATTCTTCTTTTTGAGCTGGCACTCCCAAATTACGATTACACGCCATCCTAATTCAATTAATATTTTTTTATTCTGATCCCGTTCTACATTTTTCAGTATTTTAGGTTCCCAATATTCCCTGTTTGTTGAATGCCATACAAATCTTGAACAATTATGCTTGTGCAAAAAACAACCATTGATAAAAATAACTGTTCCATATTTTGGTAAAACAATATCAGGACTACCAGATAAATCACGAACATTTTTTCTGTATCGAAATCCTTTTGAAAACAAGTATTTTCTGGCGATTTCCTCTGGTTTTGTATTAATACTCCTAATATGAGACATATTTCGACTACACACTTCTTTAGTATGATTATCAGCAATCACATTCTCCGCTCAAATATTCATCCCTGTTCAAAACCGAAGCAAGCTTAACAGCAATTGCTTCTGCCAGTATTGGCGGAACAGCGTTTCCTACTTGTTGATATTGTTTGTCTTTTGATCCGCAAAAAACAAAAGAATCAGGAAAAGTTTGAAGTCTTGCTGCCTCACGAACACTAACTGCTCTATTCTTCGTCGGATGAATCCACATTGATTTTCTGACATTAACAACAGTCCCACTTGGCTCATCATAATTTAACCTAAGGTAGATTGTATTCTGTGTTCTTGATGAATCCGTATAAGTATTTGCTTTAAGTTTTTCATCTAACGCATGAAAATTCTCTCCCTGTTTAAGTACTCTAAATCGTTGCAACGCAGTCTCAGTAGTGTTGGTAATAATATGGTTATATAGAACATCTGAATCTCTCAATTTTTTCCCCAACTCACTACTCGCAGCATGAGGGATAATCGGTATTCCACTATCTTCATTTATTCCTAGAAACGGTTTTATTTCCTCCAAATCTAAAATCGCGTCCCGTACTGTAAGATATTCATCTTCATTGTAAATACCTTTTGGTAAATCGACTTTTTCTGATATGTAGCGCTTCACTCCCATTGCAACAAAGCGCATACGCTTCTGCGGAGCTCCATAATCAGCAGCACAAAGAACATCCGCATTAATGACATACCCATTATCATCAGATTCCAATATCTTCTGTAAGTAATCAAACACTGTGCACGAGTTGATATTTGCAATCAATCCGTTTTTATCAGTAAACGATTCAACCACAATATCATTATCATATATCTCACATGCTTTGCTTAGCATTCTCTGATACATTAATGCAGGTTTAATATCTTTTGTCAGATCAGAAAGTGTTTTTGTCCCCTCGTAGTATTCTTTTACAGCTGAAAATGCTCTGTAATTACTTGTAGCAATATGTCCATGACCTTCATGGTGGGTATAATCTGAACATATCTTCAGAAGTTTATTTTTATACTTCGATAAAGTCTTTTGCATTTTCTTAATATTCTTTGATGCCTTTAAAACAACATTCAATGAAGAATAGTGATCGTCCGGCCACAAATACTGTCGTATTTCTTCTTTGTTACTCACTATCTCAGTTGCTTCATCAAAGTATAATTCAAAAGATAGAAGCTCTAACGGCGTGAGTTTAATAGGAATAGAATACCTCTTTACTGCTTCTTCATCGGCATGGGTTATATAAAACCTATGTACTTTTGACTTGAGCATACTTACATTCTCCATAACGAATGCTTTAGGCTGTAATTCAAGTATCGCCCGAATATACTGCTTTACCAACATATTGTTTTGATTAATTGCATGATTCTTTTGCCTATTTGCATTTGAGAATCCTTGGCATGGCGGACCACCAATAACAACGTCTATCGGGCCAAATCTCTTTTGAATGTCAGAATAGTCAGCAGCACAAACATCTCCCTGAATTTCAACTCCAGGATGATTCTTTTTATATGTAGCCTGCATATAGCTGCTGTTTTCAAAAGCCACTTTTATATCAAACTCTCCTGTTTGTAAGAAGCCAGAGCTCAAGCCGCCAGCTCCAGCAAACAAATCGATTGTCTTATACATGTTTTGTCTCTCACTTATCTTCTAAATCCTTCGTTCATGGCTGTCTCAAGCAAGACGTTTAAAAGCTTGGCTTGATAAGAGTTAGGAATTTTGATTGGAAGTTGTTCTGCAATGGTCAGTGCTTTTAGAGTATCTGACGGAATAGTCATTTTTCTTTCATTTGCAAAAGTATGCAGACGTTGCCAGTTTTCTGCACCATAATTAACTACCATTACTTCAACCATAATTCCTGCTTCTTTTTTACTGTCAGAACGAGCCGAAGCTCTTTCTGACAATTCTTCTAAATGGCTTATACAACAATCCAGTATCCCGGCATCAATGCTATGCTTACATGTTTCCTGCATGCGCCTCCAACACTCTGCGCGTTTGCACCACTGAGTAACATTCACTGTTCCTCTTTTGGGGTCATTTATTGAATCATTAACTAATCTGGTTATAGTAATAAACTCACCAACAATTTGTCTAGGTATAGTTTGACTCTTCCAAATCATCTGAAAGTCTATCGCATAATCAGGATACTGCGTCGAAAAGAGTTTTGAGAACAGTGCAATAGCATATGTTACAATCTGTGCACGATAACCCTGTCTGTACCATTCCTGTGCACAAACCAAGGATTCTACAGTATGAAACAGTATACCCAAAGCAACAGTTTCCTTGTAATACTTTTCATTAAACTCGTTTGGTCTTTCATCGTATGCCTTTTTTATATCGTCTGCAAACTTCTGGAAATTAGTCTGTGCTCCTTTACTCACAATATCAGGCATACACGCCCAAGAATTTCTAAACTTTGCCAGATCCGTTTTAGTAAATAACTGATTTTTAGGGTATCTTAGTTTAAACTCACGAGTCTGAGCTGGTGTTTTTCCAATCTGAGCCTGTGTGTATTGTCCTTTAGCACGCTCGAAGAACCAGAACGTATCATATTGTGCTCCATTCTGAGGATCAACTCTGCATGTCCTTGAATAACGCTCCATCTTAATACAAAATTCATGATTCGAGAAAAAATCTGCTGAATTGACTCTATTTTGAGTATTCGCATACTCTGCGATTAACGGAACTACTTCTTTAGACTTTTCTTTTTTAACTACAGTAAGTTTCATTGGGACAAAAATCGTACTTAAATCCGCTTTATCTTTATAGCGGGAATTATATAAGGAGGCTGTAGTTTGCCCGCCATTAACAATCTGGAAATCTACGATTCCTGTTAAAAAAACTTGTCCATCTTTTTCAAACGTATGAACCTCTGAAGCAGTTGCCGAAATCCCATTATTGTAGATAAAAAACTTCTGTGGGTCATTCACTATTGTTTTTCTGATACCACTGTTGACTGCAACTTTCGTACTAAGGAAGGAACGAATATTGCCTTCAAGCAGTTCAGTATCTAGTTTTTCATATAGGTTGGCGAGAAGATCACCCGGCATAGCACACATATATCCAGGGAAAATGCCTGAATCTACATACAGGCATTTTATAGGCTCACCACCATAATCTTTGAACAGAATATCTCTTGTCTCACCTTCATCCCGAATGTTTTCATACAAGCGATCAACTGTCCATACTGTATACTCTATTGCTATATCATCAATAGATCCTGATTCTATTGTTTTAAGTGCAGTACTTCTGATCTTATCGGAAATCAGAAATATTTTAATCTTTCTAATACGTCCTTTTGCTTTTCCTTGAAATAGAAGCATGCTAAGATAATATGCAGGATCACTCTTATCTATTTCTGTACGAAGATTTCCTTTAATGGACTCATCAACAAACGCCGTACACTCACGGAAGGTCTGCATTGCATCAGTCATAGTCAAAGTTACAGGTGTATCTTCATTATAAAAATCTGCAATTACAAGGCTGAAAGTCTCCTCAAAAATATTCTCTGAATATCCATCAACCCTTGCATTCCTGCGTCCAACCTTGAAAGGTCTCTTATAATGAGCATACATGAAATCACTGATGAAACCAGCATCAGATAGATATTCCGTAAATACATTCACAAAACTTGTGTACTTAAGTTCATTATTTGCTTCAGAATTCAAAGAAACCTCATCGAGTAATGCGCTTCGAAATTGCAATAATTCATTATTATCCATTTATATGCCACCTTTCGATTTGGTTCAAACGTATATCATAGTCTGCTCGAATAATTGCCGGTGAAAGTATATCTCTAGTAATACAAGGAAAATCATCAGCAACATGATAATAATTTACCCCCTTAAACAAAAACCTAAGATGATCATACTGTTCATTGTATGAATAACCCCGCGAAAGGAGTTTTTGATTCAATTCTGTTTCCGCTTGAAAACCAATCTCGTTCTTCACACTTTCAACCATGCTGTTCAAAGAAATGCCCGTCGAATCCGTTTCTCCTAACTTGTCAAGTTTAAAGACAATAAGAGTACCTGGAGTATCATGATCCAGTTGGTCTATTGACGAAATGGTAATATAATCTTTTGTTGATTCAATCGTTTTAACTTCGCTCCATGTATCATCAAAAACAAAGTCTCTGCTGGCATCTTTATGTGTTTTCCAAGCACTAACTACAGCAAGCTCATCCCTTCCAGAAACAAGTTCATCCAACATATACTTCAGTTCACCAAGTAACCCGCGTATTTCTCTTTCAGGAAGGATATTGCGCTGAGGATCAGCTAATAAGCAGTACCATTTCTTTAGTGCCTCAAATAATGCTTTCAAAGACTCTGCCCGTGAAGAGTATGATCTTGAAGTTTCAACGAGATCATAACATAAACAAACATACTCAGATTCCAGCATAGGTTGAAGCAGCTCAATTGCAAGATATTTACTATCTTTATTCTCGTAGTTCCTAATACCAATGGCTGCCGTTGATTTAAACCGTTTTTCTGTACGCTTAACAGGAATAAGAATTTCTTTGTTTCCACATGCATTGATGTTTAAATACATCCTCAGAGGATGGGTTGAATCCACCAGAACCTGTCCATATCCATGGCAACTATTCCACTGCTGTCTAAGTTCGTCATAAGTTTTCATCTACAAAATCATCCCCTTCTTCATCTGCCAATCCTTGAGCAATCGTGTTCAAATATACCTTTATCTTGTGTTGCTTTTGCTTTTCATTCTTACTCTTCACATAATCAGTATCGGATGGAAAACCAAGACCCAAAGCAATGACATGACATTCATCGTCTGGATATTTATCTTTTCCATCATCGTCAACTATTCTAAGATTATGAATCAGCAAAAGTGGTTGTTTAATAAATCCATGAAGAATAAATTCATCGGGAACTTCTTTGTAACCAGATCGATCTTTCTTCATACAATATTGCTTTGGTAATTGTTTCCATTCGTCAGTGACATCTTTCATTGTCAATCCATCAGGAAGACCTGCTGATGTACAACCTCCTGTTCCAACTTTTACTTTTGAACCAGACACCTTTATTTCACTCTGATTCCATGTTGACGTTCTTGTTTGGGCACCAATATTAATCTCTTGCCCGTCATCTAATACGATTTTATAAGAAGAAGGATATCTTCCGTTTTTAATAACCACATTCCATTCTTCATCTGACTCTCGAATACAATCTGCTAATGAAGCACCTTCAAAATAGAAATGCCACAATTTTGTCTTGAATGCGGAAATCAAAGTTGCTACATCACTAGCCTTTATACCACGAATTAACACATCTCCATCTATTTGATATGTTCCGTATTTACTAACCTTTTTGATAAAGCTGTTAACTAATTCTTCATTCATTTTCATTATATTGATATTGTTATATAAACGCGGGCTCTCAATAAGATGCCCTGAAACATCAATTTCTGTATACTGAACATCAACCCTAGCATTTTTCATTTTTGCCCTTGCCGTTGGAATCAAGGAGTCAGGGTGACCCATAATTTTGTATCCAAACTCCATTGGTGTTAACTTTCCACGGTTCATTCTGTGTACTTCCACTTTGAGTTGCTCGGTTGCCTCACTGATATGTGTATACCACGCTACAGCATCATCAGCCATCCAGACTCTAACAAGCTTATCATATCCGTCCCTGAAGCCAAACCATCTGCCCATTTGCATTAATGTATCATACATTTGAGAATTCCTATAGAAATACGAGACACAAAGACCTTCAAGTGTTAATCCTCTCGACAAGCAATCTCCTCCGATAGCTATAATGCGCATACCGTCCTTGTTCTCTTTTTCATAACGTTCATAATCCAAAGCATCTGAAGACTTTTGGTTCACAGCAACAATACTAACACGTGAATTAGAATCATATAAATGTGTTTGAATTTGATTCCACGATATTCCATAGTATTTCTCAATTTTTGAATCATCGAAAACTGATTTTATCTGTTGAATTGGTTTATACTCAAGCGCTTTTTCTCCCATCATAGAATATGATTTGATATAAAGCATAACCTCATCATTCCAAAAATCTAAAACTTTGTTCTTAAGCCTATTTTGTACATCAACAAATCGACTAACATTGATCATCATCGAGCGATGAGTTTTTGTGTGTCCTATAATATCCCTAACGGCATTTGTAATAGCATAATAGCGAATCGCTGTTTTTAAACTCTCTGGCACAACAGAGAGTTCTTGTGTTTTTTTATGTTTAAATGGAAATGCATTCTTAACATCATTAGCTTCGATTGGGATTACGCGTTTTATTTCCTGTTCATCCCTAAACATTTTCTCGCTCCCAATATAAAGATCTGGTGTTGGAAGACAACAAATAAAATCATCCGGAAATAAATCTGGATCTATTTTTTCTGTTCCAGAAATATATGGATCTATTAATATATTTGCAAACGGAGTTGCTGTGACCCCCAAATATGTGGATCTCGAAAAAAGACTTAGTATTCTTCGAATACAGGTATTAATGGTTGTAGGTGAGTCTGCAGTTTTCGTATTAATGGATGCATCATCCGCCTCATCATCAATCAACAACATGGGTACGTTCAGTATATTATGTTTTTTCCCGCCGAGCCAATCAGCCAAATTGTCTAATACACTTTTGACTTTTTTGACCACAAACAGGTAAGGTCTCATATGCTCATCTATGCTGTTTGCTCTAGAATCAGCTACCTTCTTTGAAAAATCAGTAACATTTGTTGTAATTGATTCCACTGAGTAACCCAAAATATCTCCATAAAAATACACCCCAATAGGAATAGTTGGCAATATTTCCCCTTTTTTTTGGTTGGCATCATCTTTTCTAAGACCAACAAAATCACTTTCCAAGCGTTTTTGAGTCTGCTTTCTTAATGTATTTGTTCTACCTGCCAATACAATAATAATTTTGTATCCTGCATCAATAGCCTTGTTACAAACGGAGGTATAATTGGCAGTTTTTCCGGACTGAACATCTCCGATAACAAGTCCTTTACGCTTCCATGATCCTGTTTTATTTGGATTTCCTAGTCTGTTAACAATTTCATCCGTATTTCTTCCCAATTCCTTGACAGATTCTTCTGACCAGTGCTTTTCTTCCTGCATATATAATTCAAAGCGCTTATTATATAGATTTCGATTAGGATTCTCCTCTTTAAATTTTGTAAACCACTCCATATCATGATCGTTATTAGGCTTATCAACGCTAACAATGATTCCAATAGACGCTTCTCGGCGTTCTCTTACCTGATCTCTAGCTGCAATAAACTCTTCATCTGTATACAAAAAACTAATATACTTTCTAACCCGTTGAGCCATTTGATTAAATGCATCTTCGGTAGGAACAATTCCTGCTATTGTGAACTCCTCGTCATATTGAGCATTGATTTTACGTATAAGAATATCTATTTTGTTCATTTATAAATCCTCCAAATCTTCATATGATAAATCATATTCAGCAAAAGGCATCATTGTCATTAAATCCTTAAACCCTTCATATCTATCATCTGGTCTCATATCTTTCAGCAATTCTTTTAGATTAGCTTTTACGTTTTCAAGTGCGACATCAACATCCTCAAATGCATACTTTTTATCATCATAAAAATCTGTATGAATCGCATTTACTGGTATGTTTTGTTCTAACAGTCTTAAAAACACTTTCATCTTGCGTTGATTGGGAATATCTCGCATAATCTCTTTAAGAACAGGATAATCTGGATTAATAGTATAGATTATTCCGTTTCGCGTTTCTTGAGGCACCCATATTTGAATACCTGAATCAGTTTTAGTCTCATTTACTGCTCGGAAACGATATTTACGTTTACCTGCATTAATTATCGGAGTAATAATCCTTTTCAAATTCCGCAATACAACTTCAGGTGGGGTTGCCATAGACTTTTTTACGTCTATAGTCCACAAATCATCAAGAGTATTAGGAATATCCACTCTAACCCTGCAAAGCTTTGTTAAATCTGTTTTACGTGTAACCCTGAACCAATTTGCAGATACAATCAACCTTTTGTTACGATATATATAAAATCCCTGATTACGAATGAGTCCTTCCTTTCCACCCAAATTATCTAACTCTTCTTGTGAAATAGAATCTGAAAAAGGCAAAATATAAGGAGTTACTGTTACGTATGCAATTCTTTCTTCATGAATGGGTGTGATATATGTAACAGGTATTTTTTCCGAAGGCATTTGATCACTTTTTAACACATAAAATGGATCGTTTGGCTTAAGCAATATGCCATTGCTATATATTTCCAACTTTCCAAGTCCATGTTCTCCTTGAAGAAATCTATGGAAAGTCAAGGACAAATGCTCTTCAACCTCTCTTATTCGCAAGAGAAATCCTTTTTCTTTGTCCTCATCTCCCGCGCACATTTTATCAAGCTTATTCCAAATAACTATAGTTCCTTCTTCCAATTGATTTAATGAATCAACTTGAGGAAGCAACCGTATTTCATCGTTGCATAGTTCCAAAAGCTCCCAGGCCTGTGCGTTAAAGACATGATCAAGATCCCAACAATATGCAGCCAAGTTACCATCTTTTTTGCTTACTACGGTTAACTTTCTGCATTGAGACAATGAGGCAGTTTTTAATCCGAGACCAAATCGCCCCAAATCATTCTCTTCACGAGTCACAAATGGATTTCCTGAGCCATACTTCATAGCTAACTGAAGAGCATCAGAACTCATACCGTTTCCATCATCCAAAATAGAGACATAGCTATCATCACCAGACACAAATTCTATACGAATAATGGTGGCATTAGCAGAAATTGAATTGTCAATTAAATCAGCTATTGCTGATGGTGTAGTATACCCAATCGCACGTGTGGACCACATCAGTGTCGCTGCATCAGGAGGCATAAATACTGGTTTCATAATAACAACCTCACATAAAACAAAATCTTTCTTCCAAGCAATTATTAGTCTTTACAATCTATCATCACGATCTTTCAACGCAAAGACGGCGTTATTGATAAACCTAAATCGCGGAATTATCAGCGTTTGTTTAATAGTCATTCTATTGTATTCCTTACATTAGAGATTTTACATCCGTGCATAAATAATTATATTTGTGAATACTTCCAAAGTCAACATCCGAGCGGATCTCGATGTCTGTAACCTTCTCCGCCTCATCTTCTCCTGCACCTCACCCCTTCACCAAATACCCAACCGGAACTTCCTTCGTAAGCCACACGCCATTTACCGATAAATAGAACCGATATCCGTCCCTATACATTTCTCCGCTCTTGACAAGATACAATACCGGCTTGCCATGACGCTGTCCCACCTTTACTGCGGTCTCTTTGTCCTTTGACAAATGCACATATAATCTGCTCTTGGGTATGAGGCCTTGCGCATCTATAGACGCAACATATTTTTCTCCGGTACCATGCCATAATTCTTCCGGTGGATGCGCTTCCTTTAGTTCAACATCGACAGGGAGCGAATGACCTTGATTAGCACGTATCAGTGTTTTATCTTCATTGAAGGAATATCTCTGTTTGTTATCTGTTCTTACAATCTCCTCTAGGATATCCATGTTAAATTCATATGTCTTTGCTATTCCTGCGATCAGTTCGTCGACATTTGCCCATCCATGTTCATCCAGACTTATTCCTATTGTCTCCGGTTTATGTCTGAGGATCAGACTCATATATTTGCTTGTATTATTTAGACTCATCATTTTCTCCTTGAGTTGCTCTGGCGGGATTGCCAACATCATTTTCAAACCATTTTCATTTGAACCATGATAAAGTTTTTTCTCTATTATCCTATACTTATCTTAGCATCTTTGATGTCCTATAAATCTCCCTCAATTCCTGTGCCAGCAGATTCGGTTACTGTGCAGTGGTCAGCCAAAACGTTCATCTCGTAACCATATTCCTCATATCCTTCAATGCCCCTGAAGAGATATTTTTTATGTCCTTTCGGCTGATTTGGATAATAAATGCCTGTCGCACCGTTATACTCATTTGCCCCGACGCAGAATTCCTTTATTTCCATACTCATAAACTCAACCGGCGTTCTTGCAGCGGGAAGATCACTGTAATAGAGTTTTCATTTTTATTCTTAAGCTGCGAGCCGACGAGAATCATATTCAGCTTTACTACTCAATAAATCGGATACCTAATTTTACCATAATATATACATATATTCCACTTCATTTTCTAGTTTTTCGGAGAGTGGGGACGGTTCTATGTCTCCTTTTTGCCTGTGCCGTGTGACTCTTTTTCTTGGTTTTCTCGTTTGCAGTCACCTTTTCCGTCTCCTGATCGCCATTACCGGACTACCCACGGTTACAGCTGAAAAGCCTGTGCTCCCATACACAGAACTAATAGGCTGAAAAAAAGAACCTGACACATCAGGTTCTTCTATGTATGTTATTAAGCTATCGTCTCCGCAGCCCTTGCCGTTTCTTCGTCAACTCCGCTTGTAATAAGACCTTCGACGGATTCACCAGCACAGATATCCATCTAAGGGTAGTTCTCATTTGTTAGTAATGTATTTTTCTATATCCGCTACGCTGACATTATATATATTTGCGATTTCTTCCAATGATAAATTGTGGCTGCGCATTTCGAGAATTGTTTTTCTCCGTTCATCTTCTCTGCCTTTCTTTTCTCCTTCTTCTCTGCCATCAATTACCCCGGCTTCATATCCTTCTGTATGAAATCCTCTTTTTATTTTTTCTTCATCATATTCAGTCAGACACATGTTTTTAACCTCCGATCGGTTGCCGATCAACAACGGTTTTATAAGAAAATAATCCCGTTATATTCCAATAATGATCCCTCCTCGTTAATGTATTTTTGATCCCTGATATTTACCGCAAGAACTGCGAAGATGATAACAGAAATAAATTGAAATAATGATTTATTGGAAATTGATAAGCGCCATATGTGGCGCTTATGGATTTAGAAGTATTATAGCACGTTCAAAGTGTCATGTCAATTTCATTTCGCTGGTTGATAAAGTAAAAAAGTCAATATGGTTTGATATAGATCTTGATAACGCAGGGATTCCAAAAGCTCTCGGGTGTGACTCTTTTTCTTGTTTTCTTATTTGCAGTCACCCTTTTTGCCTCCTTCGAGTGACCTGTTTTTTGATTTCCCCATTTTGAGTCACCTAAATTGCCGTCGCCAGTTGACCTATTTTCCGGTTTTTCCATTTTGAGTCACTTAAATCGCCTCCGCCAGTTGACCTATTTTCCGGTTTTTCCATTTTGAGTCACTTAAATTGCCTCCGCCAGTTGACCCATTTTCCAGTTTCTCTATTTGAAGTCACTTAAATCGCCTCCACTGGGTGACTCGTTTTCCAGTTTCTCTATTTGAAGTCACTTAAATCGCCTCCACCGGGTGACCCATTTTCCTGTTTTTTCATTTTGAGTCACTTAAATCGCCTTCGGCTCGCCCACACTAGAGTGCACCCAGTTAGAACCGGATATTCTACTTGCCCCCCAGTGTGGGCGAGCCGGATATATCATTACAGTCCTGTTTCCATTGTTAACCGGCTTCCATCCTTAGTCTTCTTTACGTGGATCTGCTGAGGGATGTTCTCCATCAGTTCCTCTCTATGGCTGATTATACCAACAAGTTTCTTTTTTTCTGACAGATTGATAAGAATATCCATCGCGCCCTCTATAGATTTGCGATCCAGTGTTCCGAAACCTTCATCAACAAATAGTGCATCCATTTGGACACCTCCTATATTCGATGAAACCGTATCAGATAAGCCCAAAGCCAGGCTGAGCGAAGCCTTGAAGCTCTCTCCTCCTGAAAGATTTCCCACAGGTCTCCTGTGTCCGGTGAAGTTATCAAGAACTTCAAGATCAAGGAATGTATTACTTCCCTTTCCAAGTGATCTTTCTTGTCTGTACAGTTCATACTGTCCGTCGCTCATTGGTCTAAGCCGTCTGTTTGCAGCCGCGATTATCCCGTCAAATCCTGCCGCCTGGATGTATTGCTCCAGTGTTATCTTTCCATTTCCTGTGGTACCTCTAACAAGTTTGTACAATCTGGTGCAAATGGCATTCTCTTTTCGTGCATTCTCCAGTCCGGATTCCTGAGATGTGATCTTTTCAAGCTTATCTTTATTTCCGTCTAGTCTATTCTCGATGACATATACAATGCTCCGCTTTACCGATACATCACCCTGCTCTGTTTCGCATTTTTTCTTAAGGGCATCTATATCTATGATCTTTCGACCCTCTGCGTCCTTCTCGGCGCCTTCTATCTGTTTTTTATTCGTTGTAACTTCCTGATTGTATTTAGCTATCTCTTCATCGATCCCGGAAATCTCATCTTCGGACAAAACAAACTTAAGCATCTCATCAACAGAATCAAATCTGTTATTTCTGATCGTCTCATCCAGCGTCTCTTTTCTGGTCTTTTCTTCTTTTTCTTCCTTCTCCAGAGTTTCTTCCATTGTTTTTAAAGAAGCCTGTTCTGATACATGTTTTTCATCCGCTTTCTTCTTTGCTTTTTCAGAGCTTTCTATCAGTTCGGATATTCCCTTTATCTTTTTCTCAGTCTTTTTCCGTTCTAAATCTGCCGTCTCCCAGCTGTCAAAGCTCAGTCCTTCCAGAGTTTTAAGAACAGCCTCCCACTTTGCTTTATCTGTCTCAGTATTCTGCTTCTTTGCTGTAAAGTCTTCTTTATCCTTATTCAGAGTCTCTGTTTCTTTTCCCTGTGCCTTCTCAAGTTCAGAATCTGCGTTGGTAAGAGTTCTATTATCTTTTGCCAGTGCCTTCTGCTCCTTTGTATTTTCCTCTATCTTATCAAGGACTGCCTTCTTAGCCTCTTTGATACCATTTATAAGCTCATCAAGTCCTTCATAGTTTTCATCTGTCTCAACAAACTTATTTTCGAGGCAATCAAGTATGTCAGTACGGAGCTGATCCTCAAAACTCTCAAGCTCGGTTTTGGCTATCTCGGCCGCTGTATTTGCATCAGTCTTTTCTCCCTGCAGCTTTGTCTCTTCTTCCTTCAAAGCATTAAATTCTTCCTCTGTAACAGCTTCGCCTGGAATCGCGGCAAGCTCAGGATGATGAACAGAACCGCAGACCGGGCATTTTTCTCCTTCCTTAAGTCCCATAGCTAAAATACCTGCTCTGCAGTTTTCCAGTATTCTTTCTGCGTGCTCGCGTTCATTTTTAGCATCATCAAATTTCTTGCGTGCACCTTCGAATTCATCCTGTTTTGTTTTAAGAGACTTCTTTTTCTTCTCCCATTCCGGCAGCTTTTTATCAATTATGTCTTTAATATCTTTAAGCAGGTCTGCAAGCTTTTCACCCTGTGCCGTTGCCCTTGACAATTTTTCCGGTGTTTCCTTGAGATCCTTTTGGATCTTTTTAAGTGTATCGATCCTGCTCTTAAGCGCCTCTTCTCTTTCTTTAAGTTCCTTTTCTTTTTTAGCAAATCTCTCGATGGACTCCTTTAATATAATAATCTCCGCAGACAGCTTATCTCTTTGCTGATATTTTTCTTTCTCTTCTGTGATCTTATCAACAAGTTTCTGTAATCTATCTGCTTCCGGCTTGTCCTTTTTGGCATTTTCAAAAGCTTTTTCAGCTTCTTCAGCCTTCTTAACGGCTTTTTCTACATCAGCTTTCTTATCAGATATCTGCTCCTTAAGTCCTTTGACCGCATTTGATCTTTCTTCCCATGATAAATAAACCGGCTTCACTTCTCTGGTTGCCAGCTTCTGCCTGATCAAAAGTGCTTCCTTTTCCTCAATCTCTTTCTTCTTTTCTTTCAGCTCTTGTTCTTTATCCTTTAGAGCTTCCAGCTTTCTGATAAAATCATTATTGGTTTCTGCAGTCGCAAGTTCCTTCTTGCTGTCCTCAAACTTCTTTTCAACCTCTTTAAGCTCATTATTTGCAGTCTGTAATCTATCTTCATCAGACTTGATCAGCGCCTTCATGATCTCTGTGATCTCTTCAAGATTCCATGCGCTCCCCGATCTTCTTGCTCTTACCTGAAGATCCGAAAGCTGCCCTGCCAATTTATCCTCCGCATCAGCTTTGGCATCGTTAAAGTATTGAACAATACTGTTCTCTATATTGGACTTTAGCTTTTCGCTGGCATCCATACGATCTTTGAGAATAAATTCAATACTGTTATAACCGCTGGTCTGGAAGATCGTTCTAAGGATCTTCGTTCTTTCATCAGTTTTGGCATTGAGCAACGCCCAAAACTCCCCCTGTGCGATCATCGCGATCTGCTTAAACTGCTTTTCATCAATATGAAGCAGATCCTTTACCGCTTTATTTACCTGGGTTATCCCCTCTATCGGCGCGCTGTCTCCGGAATAAAAAATGGCATTCTCCTTGACTGTAGTCACTCCGGTACCACGCTGTTTCTTTCGCTCATACTCAGGCCTTCTCCACACATGGTAATCTCTTCCCTGATGATAAAAGTAAAAATCAACATATGTTTCCGTTGACTCATTGGCGTATTCACTCCTAAGATTCTTTGTATCTCTGAATTTCCCGCTGGTTTC
>CACZSY010000155.1 GCA_902783965.1 uncultured Lachnospiraceae bacterium | reverse complement strand
GTGATAACTAACACAACCGATAGTGTTGTCATAACACGCGGTTTGCTTGGATTTGTGAATTGCTTTGATTCATGGATTGCCGCCTGTCGTCTTTAAGGAATATTTGCCTGACAGCTGCGATATTTTCCTCTTGACAGGCATATTTTTTTATTGTACAATTAATATAATTGAAACAATGGTCGATTAAGTGAAAAGTGTTGAAAAATAGGGATGATGAATGGCAATGACGATCAGTGAGAGAATATTTGAGAGGCTTGGGATGATGAGGATGTCACAGAAGGAGTTTTCTGAAAGAACCGGCATTCAGCCCAGCACTATCAGCGAATGGAAAAAGAATAAGACGAACCCGTCGTCTGAAAAGATCATGCCGATCTGCGAGGCGCTTGGGGTATCGCCGGCATGGCTTCTGTCAGGAATTGATCCGGCAGGCAGCAGGGAACAGGGCAGGGATTATTATACCGTGAAGAAGGATACGGACATGGGAAGACTGATAGCCTGTTATAATCTGCTTGAACCTATGTTTCGCGAGAGGTTGATAGGGTATGCGGAGGCATATGCAGATCTGAGTGAAGCGAAGAAGAAAGAAGAAGAAAGAGGACTGTGAAAATTTTAAAAATCCATTGACATCAGCAAAAAATTATGATAGAGTATTCGACAGTTAGGCGAAAGCCTTTTAGAAGAAGAGTATCCACTCTCACCTTAGCATCTTGGATGACTCGGGTTAATGTAAATTTTATTTAATGTACATTACGTGGATAGTCTTTGACTATCTTTTTTTTGATTTGGAGGTGTACCACTATTAGCGATTTATTTATTAACGAGCAGATCAGAGACAAAGAGGTTCGTGTTATTGGTGAGAACGGAAACCAGCTTGGTATCATGAGTTCTAAGGACGCTTTAAAGCTTGCCCAGGAGGCAAACCTTGATCTTATTAAGATAGCGCCGACAGCCAAACCGCCGGTGTGCAAGATAGCTGATTATGGCAAGTACAGATATGAGCTTGCCAGAAAAGAGAAAGATGCACGCAAAAAGCAGAAGATCACAGAGGTTAAGGAATTGAGATTATCACCTAACATCGATGATAATGATCTTAATACCAAGGCCAATCAGGCCAGAAAATTTCTTGCCAAGGGAGACAAAGTGAAGATCACTTTAAGATTCCGAGGACGTGAGATGGCGCACATGAACACTACTAAGGTTATACTTGATGAGCTCTTTGCGAAGCTTGAAGATATCGCTGTAGTTGACAAACCGCCGAAGGTAGAAGGCAGAAGCATGGTTATGTTCTTATCGCAGAAGCGTTAGGAACAAGACTGCCGCATTTTAAATGCGGCGGCATATAAAAAGGAGGAAATTGATTATGCCAAAAATGAAGACAAGCAGAGCCGCTGCAAAGCGTTTCAAGAAGACAGGTACAGGTAAGCTTAAGAGAGTTAAAGCTTATAAGAGACATATCCTGACCAAGAAGGATACCAAGAGAAAGAGGAATCTTAGAAAAGCAACTATTACAGATGCAACCAACGTAAAGAATATGAAGAAGATCTTACCATATATCTAATTGGATGTTCATCTGAAGTAAACGGAGATGTTCGGATTTAGTTCCGGTTGGAAGAAACGGACATATTCCGGATATGGATATTCAGTATTGGAATAAGATCATAAGATTCATATATGGTTGTAATGCAGATTGTCGTACCGGGTTATTTTAAGTCCCGGGGAAAGCATTGCATATAGATTTGCGATGTTTATATTAAGGAGGAATTAACATGGCCAGAATTAAAGGCGGACTTAACGCAAAGAAGAAGCACAACCGCGTGCTTAAATTAGCAAAAGGATATAGAGGCGCAAGATCTAAGCAGTACAGAGTTGCAAAGCAGTCTGTAATGAGAGCTCTCGCATCATCATTTGCAGGTAGAAAAGAGAAGAAGAGACAGTTCAGACAGCTCTGGATCGCAAGAATCAATGCAGCTGCAAGACTTAACGGACTTTCATACAGCAAGTTTATGTATGGATTAAAGCTTTCAGATGTTCAGGTTAACAGAAAGATCTTAGCTGATCTTGCAGTAAATGATCCTGAAGCATTCAAGGCTTTGGTTGATGTTGCAAAAGCAAAGTTAGCTTAATAAGAGATTACCTCATAAGTAAAAAAGAAGCGGAGCTGCCGCTTCTTTTTTATAATGTGTGCATAGAAAAAATCCCTTTATTTCTAAAGGGATTTCTTAATGCGGAGTAAGGGACTTGAACCCTCACGTCTCTGAGACACATGATCCTTAGTCATGCCTGTCTGCCAATTCCAGCAACTCCGCATGTATTCAGTTTTTATCGCTTGACTGCTTACAGGAAACAATTATATACAGACGGGGCATAAATGTCAAGCATTTTTTTTAAAAGTTTTTCAAAAAATTTTCACCCCATTTTTAAAGTCTTGTATCTTTTAAAGTCTTATATCCTGATCTGCAAAGGACTCGTCTTTGCAGATCCCTGCATTATGGCGACATATAGATGAATATAAGTAATAATATGCACCATACTATAACGTAATTGTTTTTTTCTTTCAGCAGCTTTGCCCTAAAGACCATATAAAGCGGGGTAAGGAGGAAGGCGAAGATCCATAACTTTCCTACTTCATATTTATGGGAGCTTAAAAGCCGGCAGTCAATAAGACATATTACGGCGTCCAGGAACCAGATGATGGTAAGTCCAAGAGCGAGATTGGTCTGTCCGGGTCTGAGAAGTCCGAAGACAACCATTCCTACAAGGATGGGAGTAAGACTTGCGATCGTCATCAGAAAAGTGGTCTTATTCATTTCTTCGTTGGTGACAGTCTTTGCCGCAAAAGGGTTATAGTAACCGTTGGCTATACGCGCGCTGGCGTTCATGTTATCGGTCATATAGTCGTTTTCGGATCTTTCGTCTATCTTATAGTAGTCGTTTTTAAATTCCTTAAATAGTTTTGCATCGTCTTCCGAAGCTTTAACCGGATTTTCGGGATCGATGCCTCTTTTCTTTGCTTCATTAACGGCGATGGATAACTCTTTGGAAGAGTGGAGACTTTTTTCAACTGTGATGTATCTTATCAGTTTTTCGGAAGATAATCCGATTATATATTCTTCAACGGGAGTCATGATTATCCGGAATGTCCTTTCAAAAATTTAGTAGAAACGGGTGACAGCCCGTTTAAAAGCGCGGGCGGTGGTCAGCGACAGCTGACAATTACTGCTTGCCGACTCTGCACACAGAAACGGATAAGAACCGGAGGCTGTAAATAGTTCCGGTTCTTTTTCTGATTCATATGGTTATTGTACACAGTAACATAAAATAAATACTGTTAAGAGATCCTGCCGGTCTGCCGGATCAGCTAAGCTTTGCTCCGCATGCGTTGCAGAACTTTGCGTCAGCGTCAACTTCAGCGTTGCACTGAGGACAGGTATGTACGGTAGGTGCAGCCGCAGGGTTTGCAGCAGCGATGACCTGTGCCATGTTGTATCCGCACTTGTTGCAGAATGCGGAAGATTTGTCTACTTCGTTGCCGCATCCTGGACATGTAACAGTCTTCTTTAATGCTGCGATCTGCTTTCTGGCATCCTCGATCTTGTCAAGAGATTCTTTAATGTTATTAAAGAAATTAACATATTCTCCCGGTTCGGCAAGGTTTGCTTCGTAGAATTTCTTACCTATCAAAGTATACTGCTCGTTGATGTTCTTCTCCTCTGTAGAGATCACACCGTTGAGTCTTGACATCTCAGTGACATCTTTAACCTTCTGAGCTGCAGCCGCGCTTTTATT
>CACZSY010000154.1 GCA_902783965.1 uncultured Lachnospiraceae bacterium | reverse complement strand
CTTAAAAAAGGAGGGATAATATGAGAATTACTGAACTTCTGGATAAGAGAAGTATAAGCCTTACTGCGGCACCGAAATCCAAGAGTGAGACACTTGACATGGCTGTTGATCTTATGGCAGCCGGAGGAAAGATAAAGGATAAGGAAGCCTTCAGGAAACTGGTGTACGCCAGGGAGGAAGAGAGCACGACAGGCGTCGGCGAGGGCATAGCTATCCCTCATGGAAAGGGCGGCTGCGTAGACAAGCCGGGA
This sequence comes from uncultured Lachnospiraceae bacterium, assembly GCA_902783965.1. Lineage (GTDB taxonomy): Bacteria > Bacillota > Clostridia > Lachnospirales > Lachnospiraceae > RUG11200. Next base: position 4,272 of record CACZSY010000154.1, on the reverse strand, counting down.
CTTGCGGCAATGGTCATTAAAGACGGAGTGGAATATGAAGCGCTTGATGATGAACCGGTCTACATCCTGTTTCTGATAGCGGCTCCCGACTCAAAAGACAATGTGCATCTTGATGTGCTCTCAAAGCTTTCTATGATGCTCATGGACGAGGATTTCAGGAATAACCTTATAAATGCTGAAAATATCAATGAATTCCTTGACATAATCGATAAGGCCGATGAAGAGCGCGGAAGCGTTGACGACAGCCTTGCCGAGACTTCTATAGCGGATGACAGGTCAGACGGCATTAAGGTTGTTGCCGTAACGTCGTGCCCGACGGGTATTGCCCATACTTATATGGCTGCCGAAGGACTTGAGAAAGCGGCGGCAAAAGCAGGCGTCAGGATCAAGATTGAGACAAGAGGTTCTTCGGGTGCGAAAAACATGCTCTCGGATGAAGATATCAAAGCTGCGGACTGCGTTATCGTAACGGCGGATGCAAAGGTGCCTATGGACAGGTTCAAGGGTAAAAAACTGATCCAGCGTAAGGTTGCTGACGGTATCAATAAAGCCGACGAGATCATGGAGATAGTTAAGGCGGGAACCGCACCTGTATTTGCGGGAGAGGCTTCGGAGGACGCCCGGACACAGGGTTTAGAAGATAAGGCAGGCGCGGGACATAAGGTTTATACATGGCTTATGAACGGCGTATCGCATATGCTTCCTTTTGTTATAGGCGGCGGTATACTGGTTGCGATAGCATTTCTTGTTGATACGATAGCAGGCTTCGGCGCAACGGGCGGCGGTGATTTCGGAAGCATTACTCCGCTTGCGGCTCTGCTTAAATATATCGGCGGACTTTCAATGGGACTTATGGTTCCGGTGCTTGCGGGATATATCGCGTATGCGATAGCTGACAGACCGGGACTTGCCGTAGGATTTGTCGGCGGCCTGATAGCATCAAGCGGAAACGCATTGCTTAAAAACTATAGATTTGCCAACGGAAAACTTATTGACGGAAGCGAACTCGGAGGGTTCGGAAGATTTCTTTCGGATTTCGCGTTCCAGCAGCCTGACGGAGGCAACACGGTATCGGGCTTTTTGGGAGGCATCGTAGCGGGCTTCCTTGCAGGTTTCCTGGTACTCGGACTCCAGAAACTCTGCTCGAAGCTTCCACAGGCGCTTGACGGACTTAAGCCTACGCTTATTTATCCGCTTGTCGGAATATTCCTTGAAGGAATAATAATGTGCTTCATATTCAATCCGCTCATAGGTCTTGCCAATACGAGCCTTTCAAAGATGCTCACGGCTATTTCCGACGCGGGAATGCTTACCGTACTCGGACTTATTCTCGGAGCAATGATGGCTATAGATATGGGCGGTCCGATAAATAAAGCGGCATACGTATTCGGCGTAGGCATGCTCGCGACCGCGGCGAAGTACCTTGACCAGGGACTTTCAAGCTCGGATCCAAAGGTGGTTGCATGTTATGTATCGATGGCAGCGATCATGGTCGGTGGAATGGTTCCTCCTGTAGGCATAGCGCTTGCATGCTGGATATTCCCGAAAAAATTTACAAAGGCGGAGCGCGGTTCGGCTGTTTCCAATATAGTCATGGGCGCGTCATTTATCACTGAGGGCGCTATCCCGTTCGCGGCGGCAGATCCGCTTCATGTTATACCTTGTACAATGGTAGGAGCAGGAGTTGCGGGATTCCTTGCGGCATTGTTTAAGTGCACACTTATGGCGCCGCACGGCGGTATCTTCGTATTCGCGACCGTCGGAAATCCGCTGTTGTATATAGCAGCATGGCTCGCAGGCTCGGCTGTGACATGCGTAATGCTCGGACTCTTAAAGAAACCTGCGGCCTGATACCGTTATCTTACGGAAAGCAGCCGCGGTATAAAGTAAAAAATATTATAAATCAGGAGGAAATACAATATGGTAAGTTTTGAGTACACGATCAAGGACGTTCATGGTATCCATGCAAGACCGGCAACAGATCTTTTTAAGCTCACAAAGAAGTTCGGTTCTGTGGTGAAGGTGGCAAAGGGCGCAAAGGAAGTACCTTTCAAGGGAGTTATGGGAATAATGTCCCTCGGCGCAAAACAGGGCGACACGGTAAAGTTTTCATTTGACGGCGCGGACGAAGAAGCGGAGATGGCTGCGGTTAAAGAATTCCTGGAAGCAAACCTGTGATCCGATGGCTTTATGTCTAAAGAATAGGAGGTGTTCCATGTTGGTTCTTGAAGGTAAAGCGGTATTTGAAGGCATTGCGATAGGAAAGATCTCTGTATATAAGAAAAATGAGCAATCTGTAAAAGAAGAAAAAGTTACGGATACGGCTGCCGAGATCATAAGATATGAGAACGCCAGAAAGATGGCGGCGGATCAGCTTCAGGCACTTTACGATAAAGCAGTAAAGGAAGTCGGAGAAGATGGCGCGGCAGTATTCGAGGCGCATCAGATGATGGTGGAAGACGGAGACTACATTGATTCCGTAGAGAACATCATCAATTCGGAATCTGTAAATGCGGAGTCTGCGGTATCCCGTACCGGAGAAGAATTCAGGCAGATGTTCCTGGATATGGAAGACGAATATTTCCGCGGGCGCGCAGCGGACGTCAAAGACATAACCGAAAGGCTTATCAGCTGTCTTTCGGGAGCAGCGAAAGCAGGCTTTATGAGCGACGAACCGGTAATAGTTGTTGCTGATGATCTTGCTCCTTCCGAGACGGTCCAGATGGATAAGGATAAGATATTATCGTTTGTCACTGTTCACGGTTCGGCAAATTCGCATACCTCTATTCTGGCAAAGACCATGAATATTCCTGCGATAATGGGCTGTCCTGTATCGCTTGAAGATGATATGAACGGAAGGATGGCGGTTGTCGACGGTTTTGAGGGAAAGGTATATATAGATCCCGATCCTGATATACTTGCCCTAAAGAAAAAGCTTCTTGAAAAAGAACTGGAAAAGAAAGAGCTTCTTGAAAAGCTTAAGGGTAAGGACAATGTCACTCTTGACGGACAGCGCATCGATATTTACGCCAATATCGGAAACACTAAGGATCTGGAACTTGTTCTTAAAAATGACGCGGGCGGCATAGGATTGTTCCGTTCGGAATTCATCTATCTGGGTTCCGATGATTATCCTGCGGAAGATGAACAGTTTGAGATCTATAAAAAAGTTGCCGAAACGATGGGCGGTAAGAAAGTTATAATCAGAACGCTTGATATAGGAGCCGATAAACAGGCTGCATATTTCAACCTTCCGGCGGAAGAGAATCCTGCACTGGGGCTTCGGGCTATAAGGATCTGTCTTACAAGGCCTGAGATATTCAAGACTCAGCTTCGCGCGATCCTTCGCGCTTCGGCGTTCGGAAAAGTAGCGATCATGTTCCCTATGATCATTTCCGTTGATGAAGTGAAGAAGATAAAGGAGATAGTTGCCGGAGTAAAGGCGGAGCTTGATGCGGAAGGCAGGGCCTATGATAAGGATATAGAACTCGGTATCATGATCGAGACGCCGGCAGCGGTAATGTTGGCGGAAGAGCTCGCTGCCGAAGTTGATTTCTTCTCGGTAGGAACCAATGACCTTACCCAGTATACGCTCGCGATCGATCGTCAGAATCAGACACTTGATGCTTTTTATGACCCGCATCATCCGGGACTTCTTAAGATGCTTAAGATGATAGTAGACGGAGCACACAAAGGCGGAGCATGGGCAGGAATCTGCGGTGAGCTCGGCTCGGATCTTACTCTGACCGCGGAATTCCTGGCTATGGGATATGATGAGCTTTCGGTTTCACCTGGCAGGATCCTTCCACTTAGGAAAAAGGTACGGGAGACAAATGTAAGCGAATACATCAAAGAAAAATAATGCGGAAAAGATATCTTCATCTGTTACTCTAAGAACAGATGAAGAATAAGATCATTATCCATTAAAACATATTTACCTGAAAGCGCGGAGCTGTTATAAAAATGACCTTTTATATTGGCTCCCGCTTTATTTCTGCTTTTGCTCAGACTGATAAAGTCGTCGACCATTTTGACACGTATGGATTTGCCGAAACAGTACGTGTGAAAATTAAAATATCCAATATGACAGGCAGGTTCCGTTCATAATCTACATTATTGCAAATGAATAATGTTAAGAAAAGATTTCACAGTTGACATAAAGAAAAGACTATTCTATATTTTAATAAATGATATTTACGGGAGGTACGCTATGCTTTCAACCAGACAGATACAGGATGAGATCATAAGAATAAAGAAAGAAAAGGATATATG
>CACZSY010000153.1 GCA_902783965.1 uncultured Lachnospiraceae bacterium | reverse complement strand
GGTGCTGGGTTCAAGCCCAGTACCTGTCAGGATTGCGAAGCAATCCGTTTTATATGAGCAAGCAGCGAAGCGGATTGCGAATTGACACGTTTTAATAGGCGCGGCGGGGAAGTCTGAGGCGTTTTTGGATATGAAGGAAGATAATACAGGCGATTTTATTTGGAGGAATGACAGTGCTGGATATAAAATTTGTCAGGGAAAACAGTGATATTGTAAAGCAGAATATTAAGAATAAGTTTCAGGATCACAAGCTTCATCTTGTAGATGAGGTGATCGAGCTTGATAAGGAAAGCCGCGCGGTCAAGGTCGAAGCGGACGAGCTTCGTTCAAAGCGCAACAGCATCAGCAAGCAAATCGGCGCGCTTATGGCGCAGGGCAGGAAGGAAGAAGCCGAGCAGACCAAGAAGCAGGTCGCTGAATTCTCAAAGCATCTTGAAGAGCTTGAGGTTAAAGAGAATGAGCTTCTTGAAGAAGTTAAAAAGAGAATGATGCTCATTCCGAATATTATAGATCCTTCCGTTCCTATCGGTAAAAATGATACCGAGAATGTCGAGGTTGAAAGATTCGGTGAACCGGTAGTGCCCGATTTTGAAGTGCCTTACCATTCACAGATCATGGAGAAACTTAACGGTCTTGATCTTGACAGCGCAAGAAGAGTTGCAGGCAACGGTTTCTATTATCTTACAGGCGATATCGCAAGACTTCATTCGGCAGTCATTGCTTATGCAAGGGACTTTATGATAGATAAAGGATTTACCTACTGCGTACCTCCTTTCATGATAAGAAGCAACGTCGTTACAGGCGTTATGAGCTTTGAGGAAATGGACGCCATGATGTACAAGATAGAGGGCGAGGATCTTTATCTTATCGGAACCAGCGAACATTCAATGATAGGAAGATTTATCGATACGATAATCCCTGAGGAACAGCTTCCTAAGACTCTTACCAGTTACTCGCCTTGCTTTAGAAAAGAGAAGGGCGCGCACGGCATTGAGGAAAGAGGAGTATACAGGATCCATCAGTTTGAGAAGCAGGAAATGGTTGTTATCTGCAAGCCGGAAGACAGCATGATGTGGTTTGACAGAATGTGGAAATATACGGTAGAGCTTTTCCGTTCAATGGATATTCCTGTAAGGACTCTTGAGTGCTGTTCGGGAGATCTTGCGGATCTTAAGGTGAAATCAGTAGATGTCGAGGCATGGTCGCCGAGACAGAAGAAATATTTTGAGGTCGGAAGCTGCTCTAATCTTTCAGACGCTCAGGCAAGAAGATTAAAGATCAGGGTTAACGGCGAGAACGGCAAATATTTCGCCCACACTCTTAACAATACGGTAGTGGCTCCGCCGAGAATGCTCATAGCATTTCTTGAAAACAATCTCAATGCGGACGGAAGCGTAAGGATCCCGGAAGTCCTTCGTCCGTACATGGGTGGAAAGGATTTACTTATCCCATAAAGATTCAGGATATATACAAGGAGAAATTAAAATGAGAGACGAGACTAAATGTTTACATTCAGGATATACCCCGAAAGACGGAGAACCAAGGGTAATGCCTATTGTACAGAGTACCACCTATGTATTTGATACGACTGAGAGAATAGGCGATCTGTTTAACCTGCCTAACGCCCATATGTATTCGAGATTCTCCAATCCTACGGTTGAATGTGTTGAGAAAAAGCTTGCCGATCTTGAGGGCGGAGTTGGAGCAATGTGCACTTCTTCGGGACAGGCGGCAACCCTGCTTTCGATCCTTAACATCTGCAGCAGCGGCGACAGCTTCGTAAGTACTTCAACGATCTACGGCGGAACAGTCAATCTGTTTTCAGTAACGTTAAAAAGACTTGGAATAGAATGTATCTTTGTTAATGCGGATGATGACGAGGAGACCATCAGCGCAGCCGTTAAAGAGAATACAAGACTTGTATTTGGTGAGACTCTTGCCAATCCGGCGCTTGCCGTTCTGGATATAGAAAAACTTGCAAGAGTAGCGCATAAGCATGATATCCCGCTTATAATCGACAACACATTTGCAACGCCTGTTCTCTGCAAACCTATTGAATTCGGCGCTGATATCGTTGTTCATTCAACATCAAAATATCTCGACGGACATGCCCTTCAGAACGGAGGCGTTATCATTGATTCGGGAAAATTTGACTGGACCAACGGAAAGTTCCCTGAATTTACCGTTCCGGATGAGTCATATCACGGAATCGTATATACCGAAACTTTCGGCAATATGGCTTATATCATTAAAGCAAGAATGCAGCTTATGAGAGACTTCGGATGTTATCCGGCTGCCCATTCGGCATTTTTGCTCAATCTCGGAATTGAGACACTGCCTATAAGGATGAAACAGTATTGCGAGAACGGAATGATAGTTGCAAAGTATTTAAATGATCATCCGAAGATCGAATCCGTAAGTTATGCCGGTCTTGAAACGGATAAGTATCATGAGCTCGCCAGGAAATATCTTCCTAACGGCGCGTGCGGCGTGGTTTCTTTCGTTATCAAGGGCGGAAAGGACAGCGCGATAAAGTTCATGAACAGCTTAAAACTCGCGTCAAAAGAAGTACATGTTGCGGATATCAAGACCTGTGTCCTTCATCCTGCAAGCGCTACACACAGACAGCTTACAGATGAACAGCTCATCGCTGCGGGAGTTAATCCGGGACTTATAAGGTTCTCAGTAGGACTTGAGAATATTGAGGATATCCTTGAAGATATAAGCAATGCGTTGGATTGCGTAGAGTAGATGACAGGACAAGAGACTGTGCGGCCGGAGAGTAATTTGCATGGAGATTAAGCGTAGACCAAGAAGAGTTGCAATGTATATAGCGGGTTTTGGTGCGACAGTGATCGTAACGGTTATTTTTGCCCTTGCCTGGTATTATTATTACAATCCTTATATGACCAACAGATTTGTTAAAAAGGGAAACCTGCTGTTGATCCTCATCTATATCGTTCTGGTATTTGTATTCTTTAAGCTTTACGGAGGATATAAATTCGGATACCTTACGACGACGAACATAATTTATTCCCAGACCATAGCCATAGTAATGGTCAATGTGATCGCATATCTGCAGGCGGCTCTTATCGCGCGTATGTTCTTTGACGTATTTGTCATGGTCGCGGTTTCCGCCATACAGATCCTGATGCTGATATTTTACACGACTATAGCCAACAAGATCTATTATCATCTGTATCCGCCAAGGAATATGATCATAGTTTACGGCAGCTCGCTGAAGGATTCACTGGTCGGAAAGCTCAGCATGAGGAAGGAAAAATACCGTGTCTGCGCGTCGATATCAAGTTATGAATCCATGTCTGCGATATTTGAGAGAATAAGTCAGTATGAAGCCGTAATTCTGTGCGATATCAAGTCCGAGACAAGAAACAAGATCTTAAAATACTGTTTTGAACGCTCCATAAGAGTATATGTTACTCCGAAGATCTCAGATATAATCATGAGAGGGGCGGAGGAGATAACGCTTTTTGACACGCCGCTTTTCCTGTGCAGGAACAGAGGCCTGAATTTTGAGCAGAGGTTCTTTAAAAGAGTGACAGACGTTGTCGTGTCACTGACAGGCGTGATCATTCTGTCACCTCTGATGCTTATTACAGCCATTGCGATAAAACTTGAGGATCATGGAAGCATTCTTTACAAACAGGAAAGATCCACCATTAACGGAAGAGTATTTAAGATATACAAATTCCGCAGCATGGTTGAAGGTGCCGAAAGCGACGGGAAAGCCGTGCTTGCGTCAAGACATGACGACAGGATCACGAAGGTCGGTAATATCATCAGAAGATACAGGATAGATGAGCTGCCGCAGCTTTTTAATATTCTCTCAGGAGACATGTCACTGGTCGGCCCAAGACCGGAAAGACCTGAGATCGGTGAAGAATATACGAAGACAATGCCTGAATTCAACTACAGGCTTAAGGTAAAGGCCGGTCTTACAGGCTATGCGCAGGTCATCGGAAAATACGATACAACGGCCTATGACAAGCTTAAGATGGACATGATGTATATAGAGAATTATTCATATTTCCTTGATATCAAGCTCATCCTCATGACAGCCAAGACGATGTTTCAGAAGGAAAGCTCACAGGGAGTTGAAGACGGCAAGGAGTAAAAAAAAATCTGTTGAGGGAACTTCAAAACATGCAAAAGACAGCCTTTCGGCGATCAAAGGAATTATTTAGACCAGCATAACATATGATATAAAAAAGGGTGACCGCCTGTTGCTTTGAACGGATTCTGTCCGTATCAGATCGCTGCAGTGGTAAGGTTTGATCGTTTATATGCGCATGTTTGAACTCAGACAAAAAGAAGTCATCAACTGCGCCGACTGTCAGATACTTGGGACAGTCTGCGACATAGATATAGATATCAGGACAGGATGCCTGATAAGTATTATAGTTCCTGGACCGTGCAAACTGATGGGAATGTTCGGCAGGGATCAGGAATATGTTATAAGCTGCAAGAACATAAAACAGATTGGTGAAGATGTCATACTTGTTGATGTGGATACTGAAAAATGCCTTCACAGGTGTAATTAGAACAATACAGGATTTTGGTTTGCTGGAACGCCGGATGCGTTCTTAAAACTTCATCGTTGACCGGGCAGGCATGTCAGCGATGCGCAGAGCCTGCGGTAAGGTACATATATATGAAATGTCCATTTTGCGGAATTGAGAATACCAGAGTAATTGATTCAAGACCTTCTGATGACGGCAATACAATAAGGAGAAGACGCAAGTGTGATTCCTGCGCCAAAAGATTCACTACCTATGAAAAGGTGGAGACGATCCCTATGGTGGTAATTAAAAAAGACAGGAACAGGGAGCCTTATGACAGATCCAAGATAGAGGCGGGAGTATTCAGGTCATGCCATAAGAGACCTATTTCGGTAGACCAGATCAATACTTTTGTAGATGAGATAGAGAATACAATTTTCGCGATGGATCAGAAGGAGATAGAAAGCTCTGTCATCGGAGAGATCCTTATGGACAAGCTTAAGAATCTGGATCCTGTAGCATATGTTAGATTTGCTTCGGTTTACAGGGAATTCAAAGACGTTAATACGTTTATGGAAGAGATAAAGAAGATTTTGGAGTAAAAAAGATTTTGAACATATCTTGACAAAAACAGATTTGACATGTACAATTATCTTAATTTGGGGCGATGATTTATTACAAATGAAACATATTACTGTTTGGAGGTAATATGTTCAGTAAATGTTTTAGTGCTTTTACAGACGGCATGGCTGCGGTTCCTGCCGTTGTGGAAGCGGATGTCGGTAACGGACTGCCGTCTTTTGAGATGGTCGGTCTTCTTTCATCTGAAGTCAGGGAAGCCAGAGAGCGGGTTAGGATCGCTCTTAAGAATTCGGGCTATTTTTTCCCTCCTAAGAAGATAACAATCAATATTTCACCTGCAGGGCTCAGAAAAGAGGGTAATTTTTTTGATCTGCCTATTGCGTTGGCAGTTCTTTGCGCCTTCGGACATATAAAGCCGGAAAGCTTTGCACAGACTCTTATCGTAGGAGAATTGAGCCTTGAGGGAACTATCAAGAGAGTTGACGGCATACTGCCGTTGGTATGTATGGCCAAAGCGAGCGGCTTTAAGCGGTGCATTGTTCCTATGGAGAATGTAAATGAAGCCTGCGTCATCGACGGGATCGAAGTCTATGGAGTATGCGGACTTCTGGAAGCTGCAGGTTTCATGAACGAAGAGATAGAGATCTTACCGGCGAAACCGGAAATTTCGGAAAGATTTGAAGAAACGCGTGATAAGTACGGGGATTTAAGTGATATCAGAGGACAGAAGAATGTTATTAGAGGAATAAGCATAGCGGTCTGCGGAATGCATAATGTGATAATGCTCGGACCTCCCGGCTGCGGAAAGTCCATGATTGCCAGAAGGATCCCGTCCATTATGCCGGGACTTACGTTTGAAGAAAGCATAGAGATCTCTGAGGTGTATTCTGTCGCGGGTCTGCTTGACAGTGAAAGATTTCTTATAACGCAAAGACCTTTTCGTGCGCCGCATCATACGGTGACTGCAACCGCGCTCACGGGCGGAGGCAGCAATCCGAAGCCGGGAGAAGTGAGTCTTGCAAACCACGGCATACTGTTTCTCGATGAGCTGGCGGAGTACAACCCTGCGGTGATAGAAGTTCTGAGGGAACCGTTGGAAGAAAAAAAGGTTACTATATCAAGACTTAAAGGCACATATACATTTCCGGCCAATTTCATGCTTGTAGGCGCGCTTAATCCGTGTAAATGCGGCTACTATCCCGACCGGAACAGATGCAGCTGCAGCCAGAGAGAGATAAAGAGGTATCTCGGAAGACTCAGCCGTCCCGTTACAGACAGGATAGATATATTCCTTACAACAAAACCGGTCGGCATAGACGAATTGGTATCAAACCGGTCCGGCATAGATGAACAGTCACCGAAACCGGCAGGTATAGAGAAATCTTCTCGCAGGGAGCCGGATGACATATCAAGCGAAAAGCTTCGTGAGATCACAGAAGAAGTGCTTTCTGTGCAGAAGAAGAGATTTGAATATGAAGGCATCTCATATAACAGCCAGATGACTCCGTCCATGATTGAAAAGTATGCCGTGCCGGATGAAAAAGGTCAGTTGATCCTTAAGAAAGCTTTTGAAAAATACGGTTTCAGCGCGAGAGCCTATCACAAGATCATTAAGGTGGCGAGAACCATTGCCGATATGGACGGCAGCAGTCTTATAAAGGAAATGCATATCCTTGAAGCTTTAAGCTATCACAGCATGAACGCAATGGGGGTGGAGATATGATCAATAATGAAAGACTGTGGTATCTGTGGCTGTCTTCCATAGAGGGAATAGGAGCGGTAAAGACAGAAAGGCTGATGGAAGCTTTTAAATACGGAGAAAGGATATACAGGGCTGATGAAAAAGAATTGATGGAAAAGGGAGGCATCAGCGCCAAAGACGCGGTAAGCATTAATAATTCTTCCAACAAGGAATATTTTAAAAAGCACGTCATAGAGGTATTAAGAAAATGTGCTTACAGTGAAGCGGAATATATCTGCCGCACAGACGATATTTATCCTGAAATATTGAAGAACATATATGATGCACCTTTCGGATTGTTCTTTAAGGGAAGGCTGCCTGCTCCCGACAGACCAAGCGTTGCGATCGTGGGAGCGAGAGAGTGCAGCAGTTACGGAAGGGCGGCGGCGGATTATCTTGCGCGCGGGCTTGCTGTAAAAGGAATCCAGATAATAAGCGGAATGGCGCGAGGAATAGACTCCGTTGCGCATGAGGCGGCTTTAAATGCCGGCGGAGATACATTTGCAGTTATGGGCTGTGGAATAGATATCTGCTATCCTGCGGCGGAGATAGAGCTTTATGAAAGGATCAGGATCAACGGAGGAATAATAAGCGAGTATCCGCCGGGAGTGAGAGCTTCGGCAGTCAGTTTTCCGATGCGCAACAGGATCATAAGCGGACTGTGTGACGTAGTCATAGTTGTTGAAGCAAGAGAAAAGAGCGGTTCACTTATTACGGCAGACCTCGCGCTTGAACAGGGAAAGGAGGTAATGGCGGTTCCGGGAAGGATAACAGACAGGCTGAGTTTCGGCTGCAATGAACTGATAAAGAACGGAGCCGTACCGGTGACCGATATATCGGACGTGGAAAGAGTGCTTGAGTCTTTAATAACCGGAAAGGCGTTAGTTACCAGAGAAATGACTTATAGCAAAAATAAAGCAAACAGCGTCATGAGAGGTGAAAGAGAAGCGGGTGGAACCGTCATGAGCGGTAAAACTGAAGCGGGTGAAACCGTCATGAGCGGTAAAAGTGAAGCGGGTGAAACCGTCATGAGCGGTAAAAAAGATGCAATCGGAACCTGCATAACAGAAAAGTACATAACCGGCGAAGCGGAAAAGAATAAATCCGGCGAAGTAGACAAAAATAAATTCGGGCTTGAAAGTTATGAGAAAATAGTATATGATAGGCTCTGTTTAAAACCTAAACATGTAGAAGAGATCTCTTCCGAAGCCGGTATCAGGTATCAGGATACAAAAAGCATACTGATGAAGCTGACGTTATACGGAATTGCAGATCAGGTGGCAAGAGATTATTATGTAAGGTGTTAAAGCTGCTGCCATTGCTGTGCGGTATGCTCATTATGAAAGCAGCAAAAGCATTACAGTAAATGGTTGCACAGTAACCCGGGTTCCCGCTTAAGTCAGCGGGATAAGGCAAGAATTTTGAAAGGATAATCGTGATGGCAAAGAATCTGGTTATTGTAGAGTCGCCGGCGAAAGCCAATACCATCAAAAAATTTCTCGGTTCCAATTATGAAGTCATAGCTTCAAACGGTCATGTGAGAGACTTTCCCAAGAGCTCACTGGGAATAGATGTCGAACATGATTTTGAACCTAAATATATCACCATCAGAGGAAAGGGAGAACTTCTCGCGAAACTCCGCAAGGAAGTCAAGAAGGCGGATAAGATATATCTCGCAACGGACCCCGACCGTGAAGGAGAGGCTATCTCGTGGCATCTTTTACAGGCGCTTAAGCTTGATGATAAGAAGACCAGCAGGATAACATTTAACGAGATCACTAAGAACGCGGTCAAAAATTCCATCAAACAGGCGAGAAAGATTGACATGGATCTTGTGGACGCCCAGCAGGCAAGAAGAATGCTCGACAGGCTTGTGGGTTATGAGATAAGTCCGATACTCTGGGAAAAGATAAAGAGAGGTTTGAGCGCGGGAAGAGTCCAGTCTGTTGCTTTAAGGATAATCGCAGACAGGGAAGAGGAGATAAATGCATTTGTACCTGTCGAATACTGGAGTATTGACGCGCTGCTCAAGGTTCATGGCTTAAGGAAGCCGATCAAGGCGAAGTTCTACGGAACAAAAGACGGAAAGATAGCTTTAGAGAACGGCGAACAGACCAATGAGATACTTGAAAAGCTTAAAAAAGCAGAATTTGTTATAAGTGAAGTAAAGAGTTCTGACAGGATCAGAAAACCGAATCTTCCTTTCACCACTTCAACACTCCAGCAGGAGGCGTCAAAGGAATTGAATTTCTCTACATCCAAGACCATGAGGATAGCCCAGCAGCTCTATGAAGGAGTGGAGATAAAGGGAAGAGGACTTACAGGTCTGATCTCATACCTGCGTACCGATTCCACCAGAGTCTCAGATGAGGCAGACGCGTCCGCAAGGCAGTATATCAAAGATAATTACGGCGAAGACTACGTGACAGGAGAAAATGTCAACGCAAGATCCAATAAAAAGATACAGGATGCGCATGAGGCGATAAGACCTACTTATCTTGATCTTTCTCTGCCGCTGGTTAAGGAAGAACTTTCAAGGGATCAGTTCAGATTATATCAGTTGATCTGGAAGAGATTTATCGCAAGCAGAATGAAACCTGCCGTATATGAGACAAGATCGATCAAGATAGACGCCGGAGAATACAGATTTACAACATCTGCTTCAAGACTGAAATTTGACGGTTTCATGGCTGTATATGCGGGCTCGGAAGAATCACAGGAAGATAATATAGTAGGCATCGATATAGATAAGGATACCAGGATAGAGCTCGATTCATTTGAGGATGCGAGACATTTTACACAGCCGCCTGCTCATTTTACGGAGGCTTCACTGGTAAAGACTCTTGAGGAACTTGGGATCGGAAGACCGAGCACCTACGCGCCTACGATAACGACCATTCTGGCAAGAAGATATGTCGTTAAGGAGAACAAGAATCTTTATATAACTGAACTTGGAGAGATCGTTAACGATATAATGAAGAAGGCATTCCCGAGCATCGTGGATGTGACCTTTACGGCTAATTTCGAAACACTGCTGGAGTCTGTCGAGACTGGAGACATCGGATGGAAGACGGTTGTCAGCAATTTCTTCCCTGACTTAAATGACGCCGTGCTTCACGCAAAGGATACGCTTGAAAAAGTTAAGATAGCAGATGAGGTAACGGATGTTGTCTGTGAGGAATGCGGAAGGAACATGGTCATAAAATACGGACCTCACGGAAAGTTCCTCGCGTGTCCGGGATTTCCGGAATGCAGGAACACCAAGCCTTTCCTTGAAAAGATCGGAGTTGCCTGCCCTAAGTGCGGTAAGGATATAGTAGTGAGAAAGACCAAGAAGGGCAGAAGATATTACGGCTGCGAGAATGCGCCAGAGTGCGATTACATGTCATGGACAATGCCGGGAAAAGAGACGGCAAAAGAGACGGCAAAAGAGACGGCAAAAGAAGCGCATGATGATAAAGACGCATAATTAAAAAGTGATGTCACGATCATTGAAAGTGACATCACTTTTTTATTATTTTTTTCCTTTAGTATCTTTTCCGGAAGGCAGTTCGTCTTTCTCTGAAGGTAAATCATCTTTCCCTGAAGGTAAATCATCTTTCCCTGAAGGCAGATCATATTTACCGGAAAGCACATTCATGACCACGTTAAGACCGTATATGAGAGTCGGCATTACAATAGTCAAGAGCAGACTGGCTTTTAGCAGCTTATCCGAATATTCGGTATCGGCAATAACTGCGATCAGCGTACCGATGTATAGAATGATAAGGAAAATGACAGTGCCGAGGGCACAGATCCTTACTATTGGTGATCTTTTATTCAAAGTGTTACCTCCGTGCGCATCCTTGCGGAGCGTTTATCTCGATCGGAGACCGTGCCCCGACTGAGCCTGAATTGTAAATCCCCTCCCTGCGCTTCGCTTAGAGGGAGGGGGCTTATCCGACCGGGATTAATGATCTCGTCTATCTTCCACAGCAGAACTTGTATTTCTTTCCGCTTCCGCAAGGACATGGATCATTTCTTCCGATCTTTTTATCCTTTACGATAGTAGTAGAAGTCTTCTGCTCCTTATAAAGCTCTTTTCTCTTTTCTTCAGAAAAGATTGGCTCCCATTCTTCGAGGTTGTAAAGCCATTCAGCTTTGGCTGCCACCATGTTCTTATATAAAAGAGCCGGATCATAGTCCATATTGACTACAGTCTCTTTTGTCATCTCTTCAATAGGATTAGGTACTTTAAGGCTGTCGTTGATGCCGTCCAGAACGCCTACGAAATACTTAAGTTCAAGTCCGAATTTTTCCGCCAGCTCTTCAACGGTTCCCGAATAAGGGGTGCCGTAATCGGCGAGAATTGTCTTATAAACGCCTTTCTCCATTTCAAAATACTTGTCCCAGAACAGCTTGTCTGCCTGTACTGTCTTATTCTGTTCGTATGCAAAGCTTCTCCACTCTGTTAATAAACTCATTATAAGTTTCCTCCGTATATTTCATAATTAAAAATATTCTCAAGATCCATTTGCGGATATTGAGCGATTAAAAATGGATATAATATGCACGCGACTTAGTCGCTTATCGCTTCGCGTTATTATAACATAGGCACAGGCAAAAATCAATCATGGCATGCGGCGGCAGATCAGCCATCATGGCATGCGGCGGCAGATCAGCCGGAAAACTTCGTCCGCTAATTATTTTTTACTTTTTAACTTTAGCTAAATAGCTTTACTTTAAGACGTTATTAGATTAAAATGATATAGTTAAGACTTGCGAAAATATTTTTAAGAATGGAGGAGATCGACGATGATAGAACTGTTTAAATCATATGACGGCGTCATACGCAAGGTAGACGATTTTGAAGAAAATGTGTGGGCAAATCTCGTCAACCCCTCTAAAGAAGAAATTATAAAGGTTTCGCAGCAGCTCGGCATTGATACGACCGACGTTCAGGCGTCCCTCGATGATGAGGAGGCGTCACGTATAGAGGTGACTGATGGTTATGCGTTGGTCATCATAGATATACCGGCGAAAGAAGAAAGACATGGGCAGGATTATTATACCACCATGCCGCTTGCGATCATCGTGACCGAGCACGCGACGGTTACCGTATGTCTGGAGGATTCGCTGGTACTTAAGCCTTTCAAGGAAGGCAGGGTTAAAGACGTATCCACGGCGAAGAAGATGAGATTTTTATATCAGATCCTTTTCTATAATGCGACTGTCTTTCAGGCGAGCCTTCGTGTGATCAACAGAAGAAGAGAGGATATCGAGGCAAGGCTCAGCAAGAATACCAAGAACTCTGATCTTATTGAGCTTCATGAACTGGAAAAGAACCTCGTATATTTCGCGACATCCTTAAGATTTAACAGCGTTGTACTGGACAAGCTTACCCGCTATGAGAAGATAAAACAATATCCCGAAGATAAAGAACTTCTCGACGATGTGCTCATCGAGAGCAAGCAGGCTATCGAGATGACCAATATTTATAAAGATATCATCAACGGTACCAGAGAACTGTTCTCATCTGTTATTGAGAATACGTTGAATACAGTCATGAAATTTTTGACCTCGATCACACTTGTGCTTTCAATACCTACGATGATATCCGGACTTTACGGAATGAACGTCAATCCGGACGGAGTTCCGTTCTCCAAGGAACCGTATGGATTTGTGGTTATCACGCTGATCTCATTCCTGATATGCGTGCTTGCAACCCATTTGTTAAAGAAGAAAGATCTGCTGTGATAATAACGGCATATAGGATATATGGAAGATAATAAAAATAAGAAAAACCTTGTGATAGATGAAAATACATCGCTTTTTAAACTGGGCTGGCCGATATTCGCGCAGGTCGTTCTGTCGCTGTGCATAGGTTATGTGGATTCCATGATGCTCAGCCATTACAACGAGGATGCGGTCGGAGGGATCGGCAACGCTAACTCGGTGCTGTCTCTTTTAACCCTTGCATTTACCGTAATATCAAGCGCGACCGGAGTAATGGTGGCGCAGTATCTCGGAGCGAAGAAAAAGAAAGAACTCAACAGGATATATACTCTGTCCGTATCTTTTAACTTAGCTGTCAGTCTTGTTATCAGTCTGATATTGTTTGTATTTGCCGGTCCGATACTCAGGATGATGAAGGTAAATGCAGCGATGTACCCTTATGCCATGGACTACATAAGGATACTTGGAGGATTTCTGTTCCTTCAGGCTTTATTCGATTCCTTCAGCCAGATATTTAGAAGCAACGGCATGACCAAGGTCGGAATGCTGATTTCCCTTGCGATCAATATCTTAAATATCGGCGGAAACTGGCTCTTCCTCTATGGTCCGTTAAGTTATCTTGAGCTTGGCGTAAAGGGAGTGGCGATATCGAGTGTCGTAAGCAGGGCTGTTGCGCTTTGTGCCGGCATCATATATTTCAAAGTGGCGGTAGACGGAGATATTTCTTTAAAATATCTCAAGCCTTTCCCTGCTCATATGCTTAAGAAACTGCTGATGCTGGGACTTCCGACGGCGGGAGAGAATATCTCATATAACATGTCGCAGTTTGTTGTTACGACGATTGTCAACGTTATAGGTCCGGTAGCGGTAAATACCAAGATATACGCAAATATTCTGTGTAATTTCGCGTTCATGTACTCATTGTCGGCGGCTATGGCAACCTCGATCGTGGTAGGGCATGCCGTCGGAGCGGGCAAATATGATTTTGCCAAGAAAAGAGTGCTTAAGACTTCCGCTTCTGCAATGACGGTGGCGGTGAGCATGGCGGTGCTGGGATTCCTGTTAAGCGACATAACGTTTGGAACATTTACCAGGAATCCGGAGATCTTAAAGCTGGCTTCAAAGATTATGTTCATCCAGATATTCCTTGAGATAGGCAGGACTCTAAACCTTGTCATTCTCAATGCCATGAGAGCTTCGGGAGATGTGAAATTCCCGACAATTCTCGGAATAGCATCGAACTGGGGAATAACGGTCGTATTTGCGGCTCTGCTCGGTCTGGTATTTAGGCTTGGTCTTATCGGAGTCTGGATCGCGCTTGCCATGGATGAGATAGTCAGGGGAATAATAGCGCTGATCAGATGGCGTCAGGGCAAATGGATGAACAAAAGGGTTGTGACAGAGGACAGATAACAGATGACAGATGACAGATGACAGATGATAGATAATAGATGACAGTTGACTACAGGATTTTTTGTTTTAAATACCGGTTTTTTACGGTGAACGGAGGCGGGAGTGATGGATCTTTCTCTTTATTTTTGTACGGATTCACAGCATATGACTTCAGATACTCTTGAAGAGTGCGTAAGGGAAGCTGTACTCGGCGGCGTAAAGATCGTGCAGCTTCGGGAAAAGAACATGGATTCTCGGGAGCTTTATGAGACGGCGTTAAAGATCAAAAGAGTGACGGACAGCCTTAACGTTCCGCTGATCATCAATGACAGGGTAGACATAGCTCTGGCAGTCGATGCGTCAGGCGTGCATGTCGGTCCGAAAGATCTTGATGCCGGCGTGGTAAGAAAGCTTATCGGAGCTGATAAGATAATCGGTGTTTCCGCCAACAATGTGGAAGAAGCCCTTAAGGCGCAAAGTCTTGGTGCGGATTACATAGGCGCGGGGGCTGTTTTTACAACCTCTACAAAGAGTAATACAAGACCGCTTGCGATAGATACACTTAAGAAGATAAAAGAGTCGGTATCAATACCCGTGATCGGCATCGGAGGCATCAATGCCGATAATATCTTAAAGCTTAAGGGTACCGGGATAGACGGAGTTGCAGTCATCTCGGCGATAGCGGGTGAGCCTGACGTGCGCCGGGCTGCCGGGATAATGGTTGAAAAAGTCCGGGAGATAAAAGGGGGATAATCGCTTTTTTGACGTAACACGCAATGATCTACAGTAAAAAAATGGGCAGCAATCTGTAACTCAGTCAGGGCGTCCCGCCTCTATAGGCGGCGTTATTGAACAGTTATGAAACTGCTCTTTTAAAAGGAGGATATATACAATGATAAACATCACAGATTCTATCAGATATATCGGAGTTGACGACAAGACTCTTGATCTGTTTGAAAGCCAGTACATCTTAGAGGAAGGTATTTCTTATAATTCATACCTTATCCTTGATGAAAAGATCGCGGTAATGGACACGGTCGATGAAAGAATGACAGCGCAGTGGGAAGAAAATCTTAAGGCTGCTTTAGGAGACAGAACGCCTGATTATGTTGTGATCTCGCATATGGAGCCTGACCATTCGGGAAGCCTTTTAAGACTTATGGAACTTTTCCCTGACATTAAGCTTGTCGGAAATGCCAAGACTTTCCAGTTCTTCGGACAGTTCTTTGACACGGACATTACAGGAAAGACCGTAGTTGTTGCGGAAGGCGGTGAATTAAATCTTGGCGCCCATACCCTTAAATTCATGATGGCACCTATGGTTCACTGGCCGGAGGTTATGGTAACATTTGATATGAAGGATAAAGTTCTCTTTTCCGCAGACGCGTTTGGAAAGTTCGGAGCTTTTGCCGACAATGCGAAGGACGACTGGGCTTGTGAAGCAAGAAGATATTATTTCAATATTGTCGGAAAATACGGCAATCCTGTCCAGACACTTTTAAAGAAGGTTTCGGCGCTTGGCGTTACAACTATCTGTCCTCTTCACGGACCTGTGCTTAGCAGCGAACTTGAATATTATATCGGAAAATATGATACATGGAGCAGCTATAAGCCTGAAGACAAGGGCGTGCTTGTAGCTTATGCTTCGATCCACGGAAATACGGCGAAAGCAGCGGAAGAATTCGGAAAGCTTCTTGAAGCTGCAGGAGCTGAAAAAGTTGTTGTAAGCGATCTTGTAAGAGATGATATGGCGGAGGTTATAGAAGACGCTTTCAGATATGACAGAATGGTGCTTGCCGCTCCGAGCTATGACGCAGGAGTATTCCCTGCAATGCAGGATTTCCTTGCACATCTTAAGAGCAAGACTTACCAGAACAGAAAAGTCGGGATCATCGAGAATGGCTCATGGGCTCCGAGCGCAGCAAGAGTGATGAAGGCGGAACTGGAGACAATGAAGGGCATTACACTGGCGCCGACAACAGTTACAATTAAGTCATCTCTTAAAGAAGACAGCAGGAAGGCGTTGGAGCAGCTGGCTAAGGAAATGTGCGAGTAGAAAGATAATAGAGCAGAATATGCCCGATAAGGTATATTAATATTTAGATATTTTAAAACTACACCCTTTAAGGTATAAAAAGTGTTGAATCGCTTGATTATATCAGAAAGGGTGTATTTTGGCTTTATGGATGTTCGAAATGGAAATAGTCCCTGGGAAAATGGAAAAAGAGCAAATGGGCGTACAGTTATGGCGAGAAATGTCTGCCTAAATCCAGCAAAAGTGTCGATGAGGCAGATGAACGAAGCGGAGATTAGAAAATATAGAAGCCTACTTCCACAAATTCATAGTCAAGGTCATCATCATTTAAGAAATAATCTATATCAAGGAGTTCATCCTCACTCATATCGTGTATGTCCCTGGAAGTCATTCCTTCTGGTGGATTAGCCATGTATTTCTTACGCACTTCCTCAGCGTTGGGGTTCATGAAATCACACTCCTTTAGACAGGGTGTATTATATTATTAGAAAGAAATTGGATAATAGATGGGAAATACAGAGTTGGAAAATCTATGCCTGCCATGCAGGGACAAAGAAAAACGCACATAGATTATTAGGATACGCATAAACTGAAATTAATATGAAACAGGATTAAAATAGTTTATGGCAGATGACAGACTTGATAATCAACTGGAATTTTCCCTTGCGACGCCTGCAGGACTGCGTGCTCCGACAGACAATCTCGACACAGGATATGATCCTGCGACCAGTATGTGGGAACTTATAGTCCGTTTCGCACAGGACGGCGGGAGCGATGAAGTAAGAAGCTTTGCTAAAGAGAATCCAGATGGGATTGAACGGATAGATTTCCTTTCGGGCGGTTATGGAATAATAAAGATCAAAGAAGAACTTATTACGCCCTTTAGCAGATTAAAGGGCGTGACTTTTATTGAAAGACCGGTAAGGATACTTCCGCAGATAAATGAAAAGCTTGTCTCTTCCTGCATCACCCGCATCGGACCGTCCTCGCCCTTGGGGCTTACGGGCAGGGGGGTTCTGGTGGCTGTCATTGACAGCGGTATAGATTATTATCATCCGGATTTCAGAAATGAGGACGGCAGTACAAGAATACTTCGCCTCTGGGATCAGACGACAGACAGCGTATATGACAGTGAAACAATAAATGCAGCCATTGCCGCAGCAGCTATAGGAGGGGTGCAGGCAGGTTATGATATCGTACCCCAAAGGGATATCTCAGGTCACGGAACTGCAGTGGCAGGGATCGCCTGCGGAAACGGACGACTCGGAGGAGCCGACGTCAGCGGAGCCGCTCCTGAAAGCAGCATTATCGTGGTTAAACTCAACAACATTTCAGGATATGTTAAGAGCAGTTCGTTGATGAGAGCGGTAGATTTTGCATTAAAGAAAGCGATAGAGCTGAATATGCCGGTGTGCATGAACTTAAGCTTTGGCAGCAGTTACGGGGCGCACAGAGGAAACGGACTGATTGAGGGATTTTTAAATGATATTTCCCTAAGGTGGAAATGCAGCATTTTTTCCGGTACGGGAAATGAAGGAAATTCCGGAAAGCATTACAGCGCGGTATTGGATCGAACCGATACATCCTATGGAACCGGACAGATATCTGCGGTAAGCGGAGCTGATCGGGCTGCATCAGCGGGCGGACATATGTCTGAGATAGATGTTTCGGAGTATACAGGTAATTTCTCTCTTTCGATATGGAAAAACTTCTATGACAAGATGAATACTTTTCTAATTCTTCCAAACGGTACAAGAATAACGTTAAGTCAGGCAGACGAAGAGATCAAAACGTATCTGAATTACGAATACTCCGGAACGGTTATAATGGTTTATAACTCAGGACCGAAGCCTTATGAAGAAGCCGAAGAAGTATTTGTTGAATTTATCGGAAGGACGGATTATGTGATACCCGGAATATATAAAATTATATTTGAACCCGTAAGGATACTTAACGGCAGGATCGATATCTGGATACCGGGCAGACCTTCGGGGCGGGTACGTTTTCTGGTTCCTGATCCGTATACGACAATAACCGTACCGGCGACTGCGGACAGACTGATATCGGTCGGGGCATATGATGTGCAAAGAAATACTTTCGCGGACTTTTCCGGCAGAGGACCGGTAATAGAAAGCGGTGGTTTCAAACCTGATATCTGTGCGCCCGGGGTTAATATCATGGCTCCCGCGCCCGGAAACACATATGCTGCGGTAAGCGGAACTTCGATGTCCTGCGCGCTTGCCTGCGGTGCGGGAGCACTCCTGATGGAGCAGGGGATAGTAAGAGGAAATGATGAATATTTCTATGGGGACAGGATGAAAGCATTTTTTAAATCGCGCGCGCTACCGCTTATTAATCTGCCGTACAGACCAGACAATACGGGAGGATTCGGAAGGATGTGCGTGTCGTGAGAATACGGTATGCAAAACAGGCAACAGGCAACTGAATATACAGCAGACAACAGAGCACGAAACGTTAAGTTTTAAGTGCTGCTTAGGGATCGCGGATAAGAACAAGTGCAAAGAATAAGTGTTACGAAGAGACAAATTCCACACATCTAAGGGGTATAATGTGCGTAGAGGACACCAATCATTCACATTTTTAAATATGCAAAAGAAGGAGCAGAACCAATGCAGAAAATTTTGATAATAGAAGATGATGCTTCAATTATGAAGCTGATACAGACGACACTGACACAGACAGGTTATGAATGTATGTGTGCCTGTGACGGAAAGCAGGGAGCCGATATTTTTGAGACAGGACACTTGATAATCATATGGATAATCCTGCCGCCGTACATACTGCAAAAGTATCGGGAAAATGCGTTTTGCAGCGAAGTAACGGTGCTGCGGGAAGACATTTATCCATACAAAGCGGATTATGCCGATCCTAAGAACAAGCTTGATAAAGCTGTCCGTGTTTTGAAGTATACGACAGGTTTAAAAATTGAGACATTGAAAGAGAAAGATATGGTGGGAGGGAAAAACGAAGAACTTTTGCAGGGGACGGAACTTTTGAGGGGATTTCTCGAAAAGGCTTTCGGAAAGGCATTTTTGTGAAGTTTTGAAAGATTTGAAGGTATTTGTCCAATTACTTGATTTTGATGAATTGACCAGTGATGAAGAACTGATATTTTTCTGCTAAAGCATAAATCGGATTGCTTCCAGAAAATATAATCGATTCACTCTTGCTTTTTATGGATAATTGAGCTATATTTTTCTGGAAAGAGATAAATTACATGAATTCCAGAAAAATATAATGTATCATGGAGGCGTTGAAATGATAGTGGGTCGGAAACAGGAGATAAAAAAACTCAATGAATTATATAGTAATCAATCGTCAGAATTGGTCGCTTTATATGGTCGAAGAAGGGTTGGAAAAACATTCTTGATCGATGAAGTATTTGAAGAGAAAATTACTTTTCGGCATTCAGGTCTTTCTCCTGTTGAAGTAGAGGAGTCGGATGAATATGATGGCAAAAGCAGAATGAAGGATCAGCTGAAGCATTTTTACCGTTCACTAAAAGAAGCAGGTTTGAAAAATGTGGAAATTCCGGAATCCTGGCTTGATGCGTTCTATTTGTTGGAAGATTTTCTTGAAGAAAAAAGTGATAAAAAGAACAGACTATTAGTTTTTATTGATGAAATACAATGGCTTGATACTCCCAAATCGGGTTTTATGACTGGATTTGAAGCGTTTTGGAATGGATGGGCATGCCATAGAAAGAATGTAATGGTTATAGTTTGTGGAAGCTCGAGTTCCTGGATCATAGATAAGTTAATTAATAATCATGGAGGCTTATATGGCAGGGTTACATGTGAAATGAAACTTTCACCATTCACATTAAAGGAGTGTGAAGAGTATTTTAAATCAAGAGATTTTGTGATTTCCAGATACGATATAATTCAAGCATATATGATGGTAGGTGGAATACCATTTTATCTAAATTATTTCAGTCGGGAAATGAGTCTTGCTCAAAATATCGAAGCTGTTTTTTTTGCTCCCGATGCACCGCTTAAATATGAATTTGACCGATTATTTAACTCATTATTTGCAAATTCGGAAGTAATGAAGAAAATAGTGTTATCTCTAAATGAAAAGTCCTGTGGGTTTACAAGACAAGAGCTATTAAAAAAGACTGGAGAAAATGACTGTGGTGAATTTTCTAAGTTTTTGAATGCTCTGATTTCAGGCGGATTCATTATGCGTTATATTTCGTTTGGAAGTGGAAAAAGAAATGAGTTATTTAAGCTGTCAGATCCTTTTTGTATTTTTTATCTTAAGTTTGTGAAAGGAAATTTGGGGAAAAGGGTAAAATGGACCAGTTTAGAATCTACACATCAGGTAATAACCTGGAGGGGGCTTGCTTATGAAAACGTCTGCTTTAACCATATCGAACAAATAAAGACGGCGCTTGGTATTGGTGATGTTTCTACTGAGGAGTCTCTTTGGTCCAAGCGAGGAGATGAAGATGATAAAGGAACACAGATAGATTTAATAATCAAGCGAAAAGATAATGTAGTGAATATGTGTGAGATAAAATTTCTAAGCAACTTATTTTCTGTAAATAAAGAGTATCATTTTGTTTTGGAGGATAGGCGGGAAATGTTAAAACCAATGATTCCTAAAAAAGCAGTTGTTCACAGTACATTAATTACGACATATGGTTTGAAGCATAATGAGTATTCCGGGGATTTTATTAAGCTTGTGACTATGGAAGATTTGTTTTGTTTTTGATTTCTTAATCTTTATAGCCGGCTGCAAACTTAAAGAAATATGAAAAGAAAAAAACTAAACTCCCTCTTGCATTTTCATTCCCCGTGGAGTATACTGAGTTACGTTACATCATTAAAGTGCCGTTTGGTACTTCACGATGTGATAAATAGAACTTAAAGGAGATTTTTATAATGAAGGAAATATCAAGTCTTATCGGATTCCGCCCCGACATCAAGGTTGTGGATGCTACACTTCGTGACGGAGGTCTGGTAAATGATTTTTATTTCAGTGATGAATTTGTAAGAGACCTGTATCTGGCTAATATCAAGGCCGGAGTTGACTATATGGAGATGGGATATAAGGCATCAAAGGAAATGTTTGATGTCAACAAGTTCGGCAAGTGGAAATTCTGTGATGAAGACGCTATCAGAGGTATCGTAGGAGATAATAATACAGAACTTAAGCTTGCGGTAATGGCAGATGTCGGAAGATGTGATTATAAGAAAGACATTATCCCGCGTTCAGAGAGTGTCATTGATCTTGTAAGGGTTGCCACATACATCAATCAGATTCCTGCAGCTATCGATATGATAGAGGATGCTGCGGCAAAGGGTTATGAGGTATCATGCAACATAATGGCTGTATCCAATGCACAGGAGGGCGAACTTAAAGCCGCGCTTGAACTGCTCGGACAGTCGCCGGTAAATGTTTTCTACATAGTTGACAGCTACGGAGCGCTTTATCCTGAACAGATCCAGAGGATGGCGGACGTTTATCTTAATTTTGCAGAGAAGTACGGAAAGAAAGTCGGAATTCATGCTCACAACAATCAGCAGCTTGCATTTGCCAATACTATCGAGGCATGCGGCGATGGAGTTGATTTCCTTGACGCAACTTATTCGGAGATGGGAAGAGGAGCCGGAAACTGCGGAATGGAACTGCTGTTAGGCTTCTTAAGAAATCCAAAGTACTGTGTATATCCTGTTATCAGATTCATTGAGAAGCATATGCAAAAGCTTAAGGATGAGGGAATTGTCTGGGGCTATGATTACCAGTACCTTATGACCGGAAGATTCAATCAGCATCCGAGAACGGCGATAGCATTTACCAAGGAAAAGAGAAAAGATTATTCTGAGTTCTACAAAGAAGTTATCGCGCAGGAGTGATCAAAGATCATCGCGCAGGAATGCTGGGAGATCATAGTGCAGGAGTGATCGGAGATCATCGTGCAGGAATGCCCGGAATAATAGCTTGTCAGGATTCAAAAGATCTGGTTTAGTAGAAACACCTCGCCTCGTTTCGGTGTTTCTTTGAATTGATTGCGTCAAGCGTCACGCGAACCGGACTGCAAAGATTTCTTCGAAATCTTCGCAATGGTTTAAGATAAAAAGGAGACAGTTATCGCGCTGTCTCCTTTATTAATTTTAGTGAAACATTGTCTGTTAAAACAATAAAGATTCGCAACAGACTTTTAATCATAGATGGCTGTTAAGTAAGCATGATAGAAAGGAAACCGTTGATTTCCGACCGGCTATCCAATAAGACCTTCAACCAGGATCTTTATCGCGATCATAATAAGTATAACGCCTCCGGCGATCGAAGCCTTTGCTCTTAGAAGATTTCCAAAGATACCTCCAAGCCTGACTCCCGCGCCTGACATAAGGAAGGTTATAAGACCGACAAGTATAACGGCGAAAGCAACGGGAACCGAAAGAAAGGCAAAGCTGACTCCGGCAGCGAGAGCATCTATGCTGGTTGCGACAGCAAGAAGGAACATGCTTTTGGGATCCATTGCCGCGTCGACCTTTTCTTCTTTTTTTGCTTCCAAAAGCATGCTCATACCTATTAATACTAAGAGAACAAATGCAACCCAGTGGTCATATTTTTGTATTTTTTCAGCGAACACACTTCCCAGAAGATATCCCAGAAGCGGCATCAGAGCCTGAAAACCTCCAAACCATAGACCTGTGATGACCATGTGTTTTATTTTGATCTTTTCAAGGGACATGCCTTTGCATACCGAAACGGCAAAAGCATCCATGGCAAGTCCTATCGCAAGAAGAAACAGTTCTGGAATACTCATTTTATGTACCTGAGGCACTTCATGCCTTTTTTCCTTTAATGTTAATGTTGTATTGTTTCAACTATTATTTCAACTATTGTTTCAACTATTGTTTCAACAAATGTTTCAACTCGGTCGGGGGTGCCCCCTCGCACTGCATGTTTGTGCGGAGAATTGTAACATTCAAATATATAACACGCCATATATTAAATGTCAAGTTAGAGAGAATTAAATATGAGATAATGGGATAACCGGTGCGTGTGAAAAGAGAAAAACGGCGAATGACACGCAATGAAACTTAAAACCGGTGCGTGTGAAAAGGAATAAAATAAGAATCCTCACAATTTTTATTGACGACCTTTGGTTTTTGTTAAATAATGATGATGAGAGGTATAAGGTATAAGAACAGACTATCAAGATACAACCAATAGACCACCAAGAGACCGGTCAGGAATCAACCAATAGACCACCAAGAGACCGGTCAGGAATTAATCAAGGGACAAGCCCAGGAACACCCAAGAAACACCAAGGAACACCCAGAAACACCCAGAAAACACACCTAAAACAGACCGGAGAGAACACGATGCAGGCAGCCGCAGAAATGAAGAAACGTAATATCAATATGTGCAGCGGAAGCATAATGAAGAATATGCTTCTTTTTGCTGTGCCTTTGATGCTTTCAAGTACCCTGCAGCTTCTTTTTAACGCGGCTGATATTATCGTGGTCGGAAGGTATGCAGGTTATGAGTCGCTTGCGGCGGTGGGTTCAAATTCTGCCATCATCAATTTTATGACTAATTTCTTCATGGGATTTTCGGTCGGCGCCAATGTGCTTGCCGCTCGTTACGCGGGAGCGGGAAAGCATAAGGACTGTTCGAAAACGGTGCATACTGCGATGTCGCTTGCGTTGATACTCGGGGCGGCGGTTTCTGTATCCGGATGTCTTGCGGCGGGGAAGATACTTGTGCTCATGGGAACGCCGGCAGAGATACTTCCGCTGGCAAGACTGTATCTAAGGATCTATTTCCTCGGAATGATATCAATGGTGCTCTATAATTTTTCGGCGGCTATCCTAAGGTCGGTCGGAGACACGAAAAGACCTCTTTATTATCTGATCGCGGCGGGAATCTTAAATGTCATTCTTAATCTTTTCTTTGTCATCTGTCTTAAAATGGATGTGGCGGGAGTAGGTCTTGCGACGGTGATATCGCAGACTCTTTCCGCAGTACTGATCATAAGATGCCTTATGAAAGAAGAAAGTGATATAAAGTTAAAGCTTAGAGAGCTTTCAATCGATAAGAAGAAACTTTTTAAGATAATCCAGATCGGGCTTCCTGCAAGCTTTCAGGGAATGTTGTTTTCAATATCAAATGTTGTCATACAGTCATCAATCAATTCGTTCGGGAAAATAGTTGTCGCCGGCAGCAGCGCGGCAAGCAATATCGAGGGATTTGTCTATATGGCGATGAACGCTTTTCATCAGTCGGCCATAACCTTTACAAGCCAGAATGTCGGAGCGGGTAAAACCGAGAGGATCAACAGGATAATGCTTGTCTCGTTGTTAAATGTCATTATGGTCGGACTTATATTCGGAAATCTTGTCGTATATTTCGGAAGACCGCTGCTCGGACTCTATACCAATGATCTTGAAGTAGTGGCGCAGGGACTGATAAGACTTAAATACATATGCAGCGTTTATGCGTTGTGCGGGATGATGGATGTCATGGTGGGAGTCTTAAGAGGTATGGGATATTCTGTGGTGCCGATGATAGTCTCGCTGATAGGAGCCTGCGGACTAAGGCTGTTATGGATATTTACGTTTTTTAAAATGGACAGATTTCATACTGTTGAACTTTTATATGCGGTTTATGCTGCAAGCTGGATAATAACTTTCGCGGCGCATATGATCTGTTTCCTTATAGTGCGACGAAGAGTATAAACTATATGGCTGTTTTATACGAATTTTCCAGCACTGCAACACAAATGATGGCACAGTTTTTTCTATGATAACAACCTTATCGTAATGTTGATTTAATCGGTGATTTCATTTATAATAGAAGAGATTGCAGATTCAGGAACGCCACCGGCGTTCTTGCCGCGTCGCCATAGGGAACCAAAGGCTCCCTTTCACTGAGCTGTAACATTACTAACAGCTGAATAAAGGTGTAACACTTTACTTTAAACCAAAATATGATATCATTATATTGATATATTTTATTTGCCGTAAGGCAGAACGGAGGATATATGGAATACGGTATGGGCACAAAATGTCTTCATCTTAAAAAGGATGATGATATACAGGATAAATACGGGGCTGTCAGCTTTCCGATATATCAGACAGCTACCTTTGAACATATAAGCCTTGGACACAGTACAGGATATGATTACTCAAGACTTCAGAATCCTACAAGGGATCATCTTGAAAGACTGGTTGCATCCATGGAAGGCGGAGTGGACTCCATCGCGCTTACAAGCGGAATGGCTGCGATCACCTGCATGATGGAGATATTTCAACCGGGAGATCATATTATTATTGAGAATGATCTTTATGGCGGAACAGTAAGACTGTTTGACAGTATCAATAAAAAGAACGGAATTGAATTCTCCGGAGCGGATCTTTGCAGGGACGATATTGTTCCTTTGATAAAAGAAAATACCAAAGCGATCTACTGTGAGACGCCGACCAATCCGATGATGAACGTCGCGGATATCGTAAAGCTTTCGGACATAGCCAAAACACACGGGCTGTTGCTGATCGTGGATAATACATTCCTTTCGCCATATCTTCAGAATCCGATCGCGCTGGGAGCGGATATAGTGATTCATTCCGGAACGAAATATCTTGGAGGACATAACGATACGATCGCGGGATTCCTTGTTGCGGCTGATGATGAGACGGCTGTGAGACTCAGATACGCATT